>JAFQIQ010000010.1 GCA_017397445.1 Lachnospira sp. | reverse complement strand
TTCACCCGAGGAAATATTGGCCGTATGTAAGCGTGCTGTAGAGAAGGGATGCGATATTATGTTCTTCCCGCAAGGATCTCGCAAAGATCCGTATGCGCGGTTTAAAAGTGGGGCATTTTATTTGGCAGAACAACTGAATCTTCCTGTCGTACCGGTAGCCATTACGGGCACCCAAAAAATGCTCCCTGCTGGGAAATTAGCTATTAAATCAGCTAAGATTGTACTGAAGGCGTTTCCGATGATGTATCCCAAAGATTATACTGGGGAGTTAGGGCATTTACGTATGGCTCAAGCTGCCAAAAAACAAATTATGGATTTTTTTGATAAGGAAAAAAATATATGAAAAAGCTAATGATAATAATGGCGTTTGCTGGAGTTTTGATGGCCGGCTGTCGTACTTTTCCGCCTGTACAGAATATTGAACATCAAGCGGTGGCAGTACATAATCAAGAGCAGGTTGAAAAAGCTATTTTAGTCGGGGCCGCGCATCGCGGTTGGACGGCTAATAAAGTACGCAACGGATTAATACAGGCTACGCTAAATATTCGCTCTCATCAGGTTGAAGTGGAAATTCCGTATAATGCGGATTCATATTCCATTTTGTATAAGCATAGCGAAAACTTACGCTACGATAGCAAAAAAGGAACTATTCATCCTCGTTACAATACCTGGATTAACAACTTGAATAGTTCTATTAACGAGCGTCTTTATTAACCATGACAGTATATCCCGAAGTTATTTCACTCATTCCACACCGGCCGCCCATGTTGTTGGTGCGCCGGTTGTTGGATGTGCAAGAGAAAACGGGAACCGCAGAAGTAATTATCGGTGATAATCATTTGTTTTTACGCAAAGACGGTACGTTATTGCCGGAAACTTGTTGTGAACTAATAGCACAAAGTTTTGGCGCTTGTGAGGCATATCGGAGGATACAAAAAGGACTTAGTGTGGAAGGCGGTGGTTATTTGGCCAGTGTACATGATATGGAAAGTTTTTTGCCGGCTCACGTTGGAGATAGACTAGCCATTCAAACCGAAAAAATGGATGACATGTTTGGCACTTATATTGTGCAAGGAAAAGTGTTTTGTAATGAAGTTAAATTGGCTCAAGCTACCGTTTATATTTTTATGTGGCAAGGAGACGCGCCTACGCAAACTTTATGAAATACTATTTAAGTTTGTTATTGTGCTTACTGTTTACACTTCCTTGGGCACAGGAAGCGAACGATGCGTTGCAAAATTATGCCAAGCAGATTAGTACTGTACACACGTTGCAGAGCAATTTCATCGAAGAAAAGCACTTATCTTTACTAAGTGAGCCTATTCAAAGCGAAGGGATCTTATCCTTTAATAAAAATACGCAACAATTACGTTGGCAATATCAAAAACCCTTTGAAAATGGTTTCTTGATTGAAAAAAATAAAGTATACCGTTTGCAAGGGACCACCAAAAAGCCAATTGAATCAGCTATGGGTCGACTATTTATGGCGGAAATGTTGGTGTGGCTCACACTTGATTTTGATTCCTTGCAAAAAAATTACAGTATCACATTAAATGGTTCGGAAATTACATTCGTTCCATATCACAAAGAGCATAAAGTAGTTAAAAAAATTACTGTGTGCTTGGAAGCAAAGGACCCGCGTATTGTAACGCAAGTAAAAATGGAAGAACCCTCCGGCGATTTTATTGTATGGAAATTTAATAATACACAGATTAATCCTACGCTTTCGACCGAGGTATTTTAATGAATTTCTTACGTCGGCACGGCAAATTACTAAGTTTTGTAGGCCTGATGCTGTTGGGCAGTTGGGGCCTGTACTGCGGCATTTTGGAAGAAAACATATTAGCACTGGTCCCTAATAAAATCAAGCAACAAGTTTCTCTCTTTGAACATTCTCCTCTTAGCCAAAAATTAATTGTGATTACCCAAGCTTCTTCAGCTGTGCAAGCACAACAAAAAGCACACGAAGTTGAACAGACCTTATTACAAGCCGGTTTCATTCGTCCGAAGGTGCAACCTGATGGTAATATATTGCTACAGGTTCTTTCTACTTTGCCTGGTTTATTCTCAGCACAAATTCAAACCGAAACAGAGAAAAAAATTGCTTTGCCGGCCATATCCCAACAGTTTGCTCGTTATTATGAGGAATTGTTTTCTTTCCAAAGTATAGCTACTACAGAGCGTATGATACACGACCCATTTAATTTAACGGAGATAATACTAAATGGATGGAGTAAAATCGGGCAAGGAGTTCAAACCTTAAATTTTACAGACGGATTTTTAACTGCAGAAAATGTCTTTATATACTCTTTAACCTGAGATAACTCTTCATTTTTTACAAACATTTTAACTGTAATGGTATCTGTAAAATCCGTAACATCAAACATAAGAATCGTTCTTTCATTTCTAATCTCACGCTCATCAACTTTACGTATCATACCGTCTATTACAATTTCACCGATAGCATTATCTATCTGTTCTATCGCAATTGCTTCATCATCAAAATCTCTTCCATATAACACATCATCGTTATTAGGTTTCTTATAAAATGTGCCATTACCAAACTTACCATTGTTAGCACTTTTATCTCCTGCACTTTTGCCTGAATCACCGCTTTTCTTAGTGGTATTCTTTTTATCTGACTGGTCTTCTGAATTTTTTTCTTTCTTCTTTTCGTTATCAGAACCTGAAGAATCCCCCATGGCCGCACGCATATTCTTTTCTATCTCAGCAACACGTAAAGAAAGCTTATGTTCATTCTCTCTTTCATAATGATTGCTCTCTTTTTTAGCATACTCATATATAACATCAATCTCAAAACCAAAACGATTCAGAAATATTTTTTTAAAATAATCAGCTAGTGATTCTGCATAAGTGCGTGACAAAAAACCGTCTTCTAATGTAATCACAAGACGGTCCTCAGTCTCAAACTCCCAGCTGGAATTCTTAAGCAAATTATATTCTAATGTCCAATATTTCTCCATCTCAAACATCATACTGTCATAATAGACTTCCATAATGCTTTGTGGAGTATATTGTTTAGAAAGCCTATAACGGTCAATAATGCGCACATCCATATTCTTCATACGAAAAACCTGTTTCTTCAACGCATCCTCTGCCTTGTATATAAGCTGCTTATCTATAAGTCTGTCACTCTGTATGTAAATTCTTGCCATAGAGTTTGTTGATGTCTTACTCACCTTTACAACTTCTACATCGTCAAGATACATCCCAATCTCTTCCGGCAATTTTAACGTTCTAAAAACCTCAAAAAAACGCATACTTACCCTCTTTATACCAAACACACATATTAGGATAATTAGTCTTTAGCCACTCATTTAATTATTTCTTACTACTTACCCCAGTTATCCAATTCATATTTTAAAGTCGCAAGAAGTTCCTCTTCTGCAACTTTTTTAACAACTTCTCCGTGCTTTATAAGAACCCCACAGCCATCACCACCGGCAATTCCAAGATCGGCCTCTTTTGCCTCTCCGGGTCCATTAACCACACAGCCCATTACAGCCAGTTTAATATCCAGGTCATAACCTGCAACCATCTGTTCAACCTGCGATGCAAGACCAATCAAATCAATCTTAGTTCTTCCACAAGTCGGACACGAAACTACCTCTATACCACCTTTTCTTAACCCAAGGGTTCTAAGCATAAGTTTAGCTGCTTCAATTTCTTTTACAGGGTCATCGGTCAAAGAAACTCTTATAGTATCACCAATCCCCTGATTAAGTATCAATCCGAGACCTATAGATGATTTAATACTTCCCGAAAACACTGTTCCCGACTCAGTTATTCCAACATGCAAAGGATACATAGTTTCCTTTGCAATAAGTTCATGCGCCTTCACACACATCATAACATCTGAAGACTTAATACTAACAACCAGATTGTCATATCCCAAATCTTCAATAATTCTAACCTTATCAAGTGCGCTTTCAACTATACCCTCAGCTGTAACACCTTTGTACTTTTCCACAAGTTCTTTTTCCAAAGAACCACTGTTAACGCCGACTCTTATAGGAATATTACGCTCCTTTGCGCAATCTACCACCGCTTTAATCTTTTCGGTTCCCCCTATATTCCCCGGATTAATTCTAATCTTATCAGCGCCATTTTCCATAGCAGCAATTGCCATACGGTAATCAAAATGTATATCGGCAACAACCGGTATATGAATTCTTTTCTTAATCTCTCCCAGGGCTAACGCTGCTTCATTGGATGGTACCGTACAACGCACGATATCGCAGCCTGCAGCTTCTAATCTTAAAATCTGAGCAACCGTAGCTTCTACATCTTCCGTATGAGTATTAGTCATAGACTGAATTGCAATGGGATTCCCCCCACCTATTAAAACATCACCTATCTTAATAATCTTCGTATTATCTCTGTACATAGCAACAACTCCTCCAATTCTACCCCAAGATCCTTAATTACACATAGGCCATATCTAGAACAAGCCAATAATATCTTTAATCAGAACATAAACCATAAGAATCATAAGAAGTATAATTCCAACAAAATGCACCATACCTTCATGTTCTTTCTTGATTGGCTTACCTCTTACCAGTTCAATAAACATAAACACAAGTCTTCCGCCATCCAGTGCCGGCAAAGGCAAAAGATTCATAACACCTAAGTTAGCACTAATCATAACCATAAAATTAATAAGATTAAGTATAACATACCATGTGCCATCCGGTTTACTCTGTTCAACTACTGTATTAACTGCATCCACAACACCTACAGGACCTGATAAATCATTGATACCAACTTTACCTGTAAACATCATTCCAACGCTTTTAACAACAGTTTCTATCCAATACATAACCTCTTTAGCAGCATATCCTACAGTGGCTGTTGGTCCCACTTTCTCTCTAAAACCATAGCAGTCCAATCCGGAATAATAACCGTCTTCTTCCACAAGCTGTGGCGTTATGTTAAGCGACACCTCTTTACCGTCACGTTTTACAACCATAGCAACTTCTTTAGTCTTTGTCTCTGCTAAAACATCACCTATCTCAACCTTCTCTGACAAAGCTCTGCCATCTACTGAAACGATTAAATCTCCGGCTTTAAGCCCCGCCGTCTTAGCCGGAGAATCATCTATAACTTCAGAAACAACATTGTCCGTTGTTATCATAATACCCACGCGATAATTCTCTGTGTGTCTAAGTTCCGGTGTAACCGTTGCAGTCTGCTTCTTACCATCTCTTTCATAGGTGATATTCATAGTTTTATCACCGTAATAATACGTATGGAATGTATACTCTCTTGCAACTGAGATATTATTGCTGTTAATCTTTAAAATCTTATCACCTTCTGCAAGTCCTGCCTTAGCCGCCGGCGAACCCTCATCAACCACGCTTATATAACAAGGATCAACTCCAACCGAACCGATAATTACTATGGCAAATACAAAAGCTAATAGAAAGTTAAATATAGGACCGGCTGCTATAATAGCAATTCTTGACCACACCGACTTATTAGCAAAAGATTTAGTGGAGTCATAGCCATCTTTCAACTTTTCTTTAAGAATATCTGATGACGACTTTTTTTCATCTATATTGTCACTCGCTTTACTGTTATTATCCTCGTCATCTTCTTCAAGCTCATTTATATTTTCAACCAGTAAATCATCCCCAAGCATAGTACAAGCGCCACCAAATGGTATAAGCTTTAAGCAGTACTCGGTTTCACCTTTTTTAAAATGTATTATCTTAGGACCAAAACCTATGGAAAACTCAACAACAGTAACTCCATTAGCTTTAGCCACTATAAAATGTCCAAATTCATGTATAAATATAACTATTCCAAGCACTAACAATGCAAGCAAAATATTCATAACTCTTTACCACCTGCTTTCAATCATCTCATAAACTGTTGCTTCTGTAGAAAGTATCTGATTAACATCCGGATTATCAAGATAGCTTATATTATCCATAGCATATTCAATACTCTCAGGAATATCCAGATACTTAATCTTACGATTAAGAAACTTGCTGACTGCTAATTCATTAGCCGCATTGTAAGCTGTAGGAATATTGCCGCCCTTACGTGCTGCCATATAAGCCAGCTTCAATCCTTTAAATGTTTCCATATCAGGCTCTTCAAACGTAATCTTACCCAGCTTAAAGAAGTCTACAGGCTCTGAATTAAGCTCTCTTCTATGAGGATAATACAAAGCATACTGTATCGGTAACCTCATATCCGGACTTCCCAGCTGTGCCATAATTCCACCATCAACAAACTCTACCATAGAATGGATAATGCTCTGGGGCTGAACTACAACCTGCACTCTGTCAACCGGTACATCAAAAAGCCACTGGGCCTCCATAACTTCAAGCCCCTTATTGACCATTGTAGATGAATCGATGGTGATTTTTTTACCCATAGCCCAATTAGGATGCTTTAATGCATCTTCTAAAGTAACATCTGCCAGCTGTTCCACGGTACGACCCCTAAATGGTCCTCCCGATGCTGTAAGTAAAAGTTTTCTAACTTCTCTTTTATTCTCGCCATTAAGACATTGAAATATAGCAGAATGCTCACTGTCAACCGGATATATATTAACACCACACTCTTTTGCCAGTTTCATAATAATATGTCCCGCTGTAACAAGAGTCTCTTTATTGGCAAGTGCGATATCCTTTCCTGCTTTGATAGCCTCTATGGTAGGAACTATTCCCATCATACCAACAACAGCAGTAACAACTATCTGAGCTTCTTTAACCGTAGCCGCTTCAATAAGACCATCCTTGCCATATACAATCTTTATCTGCATATCCGGCACCAATGCTGCAAGCTCTTTCGCTCCTTCTTCCGTAGCTGTACACACAAGCTCAGGCTTAAACTCCCTAACCTGTTCAGCAAGCTCTTTAATTCGTGTTCCGGCTGCTAGTGCCACAACTTTAATATCTTTATTGATTCTTATAACATCCAAAGTCTGTGTTCCTATAGAACCTGTCGAACCCAATATTGATACACTTTTCATAAAGTCTCCATTCTGCCTGTCGGCCTATAACTTATCATTCAGCGGGCATTAATCCTATAACTATCCCATAATACTTCCTATAACCATCAGCGCCCAATACACTGCCGGTGCTGTAAATATAACACTATCAAATCTGTCCAGTATACCGCCGTGTCCCGGAATCAGATTACCATAATCCTTAATATCGTGATTGCGCTTAATAGCAGATGCTGCCAAGTCTCCCACAATAGCCAGAAATGCTCCCACAAAACTTGCCACTGCAAATGCAATAATAGTATTACCAAGATGACCATTCATATTAGCACCTACTATATATCCGTACACTGCACCTACCAATGTTGCTCCAAGTATTCCTCCAACTGCACCCTCGATAGTTTTCTTTGGTGAAAGTTTAGGTGTCATCTTGTGTTTTCCAAGTAACACCCCTGAAAAATAGGCAAGAGTATCATTAACCCATGCTGACACAAATATGAGCCATACAAGAAAAATTCCATCTTCCATAACTCTAACTTTGTACATATATGAAAGCATCATGGCAACATACACTATACCAAAAAACAACATTATCATATCTGTCGCTTTATACTTAGGAAATGTAAATACATATACAGCCATAATCGACATAAGTCCCAATACTATAGCAAGAACACTAAACTGCTCCAACCCAAATCCAATTGTAACATAGTAAAATATTGCCGACATATAGCCAAACACTGCAGGTAAGCTTTTTTCCTGTCCTACCACCCTGTATATCTCATACATTCCTATTAAGGATATACCCAGAGTTAAGGCAAATAATACCCATCCACCCAAGAGAAGGGCCGCAATCATTATCACCGTCAAAACTATACCGCTTATAACTCTGACTTTCACTGTTATCCCTCCTTAACTCCACCGTATCTTCTGTCTCTTTTATTATATTTTTCAAATGCTTCTATCAAATCTTCTCTTCCAAAATCAGGCCACAATACATCTGTAAAATAAAACTCTGTATAAGCAAGCTGCCATGGGAGATAGTTAGACAATCTCTGTTCTCCGCTGGTTCTTATAAGCAGGTCAGGATCCGGACAAAAATTCGTATCCAGATGTTCACTGATTACCTGTTCAGTAATATCTTCACTTGCAAGTTCACCGTTCTTAACTTTATCGCATAACAGCTTAACTGCTCTTGTTATCTCATCTCTGCCACCATAATTTAAGGCTATGGTAAATGTTATACCAGTGTTATCTTTCGTAGCTTCCTCCAATGCCTCGATACTTTCTACAATATCAGGGCTTAGTTCCTGCCTTCTTCCAATAACACGGCAACGCATATTATTCTCCATAGACTTAGCGATACACTCTTTAAGGTATGATCTCAATATGCCCATCAAAGCCTCAACCTCTTCCTTTGAACGCTTCCAGTTTTCAGTAGAAAATGCATATACGGTAAAATACTGCACGCCAAGCTTCGCTGCTTCTCTTATTACTTTCTCAACATTGTCACTACCTACTTTATGTCCGTATGTCCTAGGCATAAGTCGTTTTTTAGCCCATCTCCCGTTACCGTCAAGAATAACTGCCACATGTGCCGGTATATTAAGTCCTAATTCCTCATTAAATATATCCATAGTGAGTTTCCCTCGTTTCCTGATTATTAGACATCGAAGTGCACTACCTATTACACAAAATCCGTAGAAACCGGTACAGCTCACCGGTAATTCTACGGATTGATTGTTGCACTCCTAAGATTCGTATTAAACTGTAAGAATCTCCTTAGTCTTTTCGTCAATAGCCTTATCAATAGCATTAACAAACTTATCTGTAAGCTTCTGAATCTCATCTTCCTTATTCTTTAATTCATCATCAGAAATCTCACTTGCCTTATTCATCTTCTTGAATACATCATTAGCATCACGTCTCACGTTACGGATGGCAACCTTAGCATTGTCGCCTCTCTTCTTAACATCCTTAGCAAGTTCCTTACGTCTGTCCTCTGTAAGTTCAGGGAACACAAGACGAATAACCTTACCATCATTGTTAGGTGTAATACCAATATCTGAAATCATAATAGCCTTCTCAATCTCTTTGATAAGACTGCTCTCCCATGGCTGAATCTGAATCATACGAGCCTC
>JAFQIQ010000080.1 GCA_017397445.1 Lachnospira sp. | reverse complement strand
TATTCAGGTACAAGTAAGCGGTGATGAACCAGCATAAAATCACAATAAACGACTTTATGTTGAAAATTCAGATAAAAAGAGAATCTGGGGTGAAGTAATTGACGGTGACAATACTTTTAATTATATAAGCCCAAATATTCTTTACACATATGGAAGTGTTCCTACTACAACTTCCACCGCTGCAACAACTTCTGCAACCACAACTACCACAACAACTACAGCAGCAGCTGAAAGCACAACAACCGAAGCAATCCCAATGCTTTCCGTTGACAGAAACACTATTGCAATTCCCAACGCTCCTGTTGGAAATAAGATGAATTTACGTGTTGAAAAGAGATGGAGAGGCGATGACGGTATTCCGGAACTCAGACAATCTGTTGAAGTTCAGCTTATGCAAAAGCAAGTAGGTGGAGAAAATGCCTTTGACTATAAAGCGTTTAATCCTACTACTGACGAAAATAATAAGCCTACAGGCGGTACAGTCATTCTTAATGAAGCTAACGACTGGTCATACATCTGGGAAAATTTACCAAGATTTGTTGATGATGACGAGGCTAAAGGAAAGTACTACTACACCATAAAAGAAATAACAGCTGTAAAAGGTTATGAAGAGCCGGAAGTTTCAGGCGGAGATATTAATGCAGGCGGAACTGTTGTAATTATCAACAAAGCTAAAACAGTTGATATTCCTGCTGAAAAGATATGGTCGAATGATACCGAATATACTCCTGTATATCCCAAAACAGTTAAGTTTAAGCTCCAGGTTTTTGTTAATAATAAGTGGATTGACGTTCCAGGAAAGACAATTACTATAACTGGAACTGGTAACAACAAAACATGGAGTGGCAAATTCACCGGTCTTATAGAAGGTTATCAATACCAAGTAGTAGAAGTTGACGTTCCATATGGCTGGACTCCTCAATATGATGATGCTACAGTACAGGTTCCTGAGAATGTTCCTGAAAGCTTCGATGGTAAATTCGAAGTAACGAATCAGTACGCTATTGATGAAGGAAGCATTGCATTGGCAAAGTTATGGGAAGGTGAAAACGCAGCTCGTCCATATGAGATTTATCTCGACTTGTATCGTTCAGTAGTTGCTCCTTCTTACACAAAAACAGATGCACCTTATACTGACGGCAAACTGACAGGTAATAATGATCCTGATTACAAAGACGACTACATGAGATTATTACAACATTCGCTCTACTTCTATGACGCTAATATGTGCGGTACAGACGTATCTACAAGCAGCGATCTTGCATGGCGTACAAACTGTCATACAGAGGATGAGATTCTCGGAGGCTATCACGATGCGGGAGACCACGTAATGTTTGGTTTACCGCAGGGTTATACAGCTTCAATGCTCAGCTGGATGTATCTTGAATTCTTTAAGGGTAATGTTACTGATAGTGACGGAAATGTTAAAAACGATGACACATATATGATGAATCATTATGAAGACGATCACTTTAAAGTTATTCTTGAAAGATTTTACGATTTCTTTGAAAATTCAGTAGAGTATGGCGACGACGGAAAAATCAAGAAACTTCTTCTTCAGAAAGGTCAGGGAAATATCGATCATTTAATCTGGTGTGCTCCTGAAATTCAGAAGAACAGAGAAAATGAAATGATATGGAGCGAAACTCAGGGAAGCAATATCGCAGCTGAATATGCAGCAGCTTTAGCACTTGGTTATCTGAACTTCTATGATTCTGCTAAAACTGATAAAGAAAAAGAAAAGTATGAGAATTACCTTAAAATAGCAGAAGACCTTTACGAATTCTCAGGAAGAACAACTTCTTTCATTGCAAGCGATTCGGAGGGAACATATTATAAGGAAACCGATGAACCTAACCCAGCCAGTGATGATAGAGCATGGGCAGCAGCTTGGTTGTATCAAGCAACAAAGGATAGAGATGGCGAAGAGAATACTGGATATAAAGATGCACGTTCTAATTCTCCAAATCAACTCCAATGGGATGATGTGTCATTTTCAGCAGCTTGTGCATACGCAAGTCAGACAGGTAACTGGACTAATGTAATTAATAAGATTGATTCTGAGTTTATCAATAATTCAGATGCGAAGAAGAAGGATTTCTATTACATTCACGAATGGGGCACAGCTCGATTCAACGCAATGGCTCAGACAGCTGTATTAATTACAGCAAAACATCTTTATGAAACACCTGACGCAAAGCACAAATATTCTAATAACACAGAAATTAGTTATAACGATATAGCTAACAGTTATGTTGCATGGGCTGAAGGTCAGATGGATAAGATTCTCGGTAACAATACTTGGAAAGACACAATAAGCACAAACGGATGTGTAGGCGGTACGGTTGAGGATACTAACTTGCCAATCTGTCTTGTCACTAATTTTGTACCAGATGGGTTTAACGTTGACACACCACAGAATCCTCATCACAGAGCAGCTTCCGGATTAGACAGCGTTAATGGTGACAGTAATCTTGAATACAAGGATAGCTGTGTATATGATGATGATAGCTATACATTAGTTGGTGCGTTGGTCGGCGGTCCTGCATTTGGTGCACATAGTGATCAGGCCCAGATGATAGGTTATGATCACAAGCATCCATTGACAGATCATGACTACATTGACGATCTTCACGACTACTGTTGTAACGAAGTTGCAATCGACTATAACGCAGGTCTTGTTGGTGCGGCAGCTGGTTTGTACTATTTCAGAGGCACGGGTGCTCGTTCAACTATGATTGAAGGCGTTGAGTTCGGTTCATACGGACTTAAAACATTCGAAGACGATATTGCATCTCCTACAAAGAGTGCTATTCCCGAGGTGACACAGGATTATAATGTTGATCCTGCAAATGATGTTGCCGGTGCTGTTCTCAAAACTTTCGCTATGAGACAGACTGCGATTAGCGTTATGGAGGATAGTGAAAGTGAGAAATGTTATACATTACCAAAACATATATTTGCTGATTCTGAACGTGGCGATCAAAATCCCGGATACACATATACAGGTAATTATCGAAATGTAACAGAAATACAAGTTGATATTCCTTATGATGGAGATTTCGGAATGCAGTTTATTGCTAAAAATGGTGATGAAGAAATAATTAAAACAGGATGGATGGCAACTAATGCTAGTACAAATCCCAAAACATATTTATCAAGTATTAAGTTTAGCAATCCGACAAATATAACGTCATTGCAATTTTGGAATGTTCAACCTTGGGGTGGTGGAGAATTTAAAATCAGTGAAATACGTTTGTACTTCGAAGGATTCTTTATCACAGCTGATGAAGATGACATTGCTATAGGTGAAGAAATTGAGTTATCGCTTGAAGGAAACGCAACAATTACACAAGATAGTTGGCAAGTAAAATCAGAAGACGGTGGAGAAGCAACAATTGAACAAAGAGACGGCAAGTGGTATCTGACAGGTACACAAGCTGGAACAGTTTTAGTAGAAGCAACAGACGCAAATAACGATAAAGGAAATATTACAATCCGCATTCACGATATGGAAATTTCAGGTGATGATGAAGTTGAAGAAAACCGTTCAATTACACTTGAAAAGGCATACGTTCCTAGTGAAGCTGCAACATTCAAATGGTTCCTGAATGGTACCGTAATCGAGGGAAATACAGATGAAGTTCAGTTGAATGATGATGGTACTCTTACATTCACGGGCAAATCTCTCGGAGAGCGAAACTTCAAACTTGAAGCTTATGATTCAAATGGCGAAAAAATTACAACTGCCGAAAAGACAATTAAGGTTTACAGGCTTGAAACTTATACGCATACAGCAGAAAAG
>JAFQIQ010000079.1 GCA_017397445.1 Lachnospira sp. | reverse complement strand
GACGGACAAAAGCTTAGATACTGCTGATTCAAATACCGGTAATTTATAGCCTCGGCGTATGTATTCGGCAGTTTTCTCGTGTATGGTCTGTAAGCCTAATTCCACCCATACGGGTTTAATTTGATTTAATTGGGCTAATAGTTCAATAGTAGAATCTGATAAACAATCCGGGCGTGTGGCAATTGAAAGAATTCGTATATCATCACGCATTATAACAGGATAAAAAAGCCTATGCAAATAATCAGTATCAGCATAGGTGTTAGTATATGACTGAAAGTAGGCGATGAAAGCAGTCCCGGAATATTTGTTGAAAATAAGGCTCTTGGCAGAACTTATCTGGGCGGGAATTGTGTCAATATAATCTGTGTAAGTCGGTGACTGACACAGATTATTTAATTGTTTCATATTGACAGCATCGCCTGCAAAATCACCGGAGCCACCGGCACTGCAGAAAATGCAGCCCCTGGTGTCGATTAATCCATCCCTGTTAGGACAGGTCATGCCTCCGTTTAGTGATAGTTTGTACATTTTTTCGCCATATGTATCTTTCAAGTATTCATTCAGTGAATAATAGTGTGGTCTCATAATTATTTTACTATGTGGCTTTTAACAGCGTTGCTTACCACATCTGCAACTCTTGGATCAAATGCAGCAGGAAGAATATTAATATCGCTTAATTCTTCATCAGAGACAAGACCGGCGATTGCAAGTGCAGCGGCAAGCTTCATCTCTTCTGTTATCTGCGTAGCACGTCCCTCCAAAGCACCCTTGAATATTCCAGGGAAAGCAATAACATTGTTAACCTGGTTAGGGAAATCTGAACGACCTGTACCGACTACACGGGCACCGGCTGCTTTAGCAACATCAGGCATAATTTCAGGGGTTGGATTGGCCATAGCAAAAAGAATAGCATCTTTATTCATGGAAGAAACCATCTCAGAAGTTACTATATTAGGAGCTGAAACTCCGATAAATATATCTGCGCCTACTAAAGCGTCAGCAAGGGAGCCCTTCTTACCTATAAGGTTGGTTACATCCATCATGGATTCCTGCATCCAGTTAAGGCCTTCGCAACCTTTGTAAAGAATTCCGATTTTGTCGCACATGGTAACGTTGGCGAAGCCGTATGTAAGTAAAAGCTTGGTTATGGCTATTCCTGCAGAACCGGCTCCGTTAACAACGACACGACAGTCCTCTTTATTCTTTCCTGTAACTTTAAGTGCATTAATTATACCTGCAAGAACGACAATGGCTGTACCATGTTGGTCGTCATGGAACACAGGAATGTCAAGAATGCTTTTAAGTCTTTCTTCTATTTCAAAACATCTTGGGGCAGAAATGTCCTCAAGATTAATTCCGCCGAAAGCCGGAGCAATATTGACAATTGTTTTGATGATTTCTTCAGTATCCTGAGTGTCTAAACATATTGGTACAGCATTAACGCCTCCAAATTGTTTAAAGAGTACGGCCTTACCCTCCATAACAGGCATAGCGGCATGTGCACCGATATTTCCAAGTCCTAAAACGGCACTGCCATCGGAGATAACAGCCACAGTGTTTGCTTTGATAGTATATTTGTAAGCAGCATCCTTGTCTTTGGCAATTACTTTACATGGTTCAGCAACCCCGGGGGTATAGGCAAGTGCCAGATCCTCTCGTGTTGAGATATCCATCTTAGGAGTAGTCTCAAATTTGCCTCCCCACTCTTCATGAAGAACAAGTGCTTTTTCTGCATTAGTCATATTGTTTGCCTTCCTTTCGATAAAACATATCTTAATAAATAATAACATATTGACATTACATGGGCAAGAAATAAGTTTATTAATATGACTTGATAATATATTGAAAAAAATTATATTGTGCATGTTGAAAAAAAGAAGTAACTAGTGTATAATTGTCCTGTTAATATTTCTTTACAATCATTTCGATAGAGTTCCCCCAAAAGTTAGTAAGATAATAGGAGAAGAATATATGAGAGCTAAACTTGAAACTTTGTCCCTCAGCGTTTTGAAGGATTTTGCGAAGGACAAGAATATTAAAAATGTATCTGCTATGAGAAAGAGTGAGTTGATTGATGCAATTCTTGAAGTGACAGAAGCGGAAAAGAAGGAACAGGAAAAGCAGCAAAAGGAAGTGCAGACAAAGGTAGAGAATAAGGAAAAAGCTCCAAAACAGGAAAAAACTGAAAATCAGAGTGTGAGTAGCCAGAATGTAAGTGCTCAGGATGCTAATCAGAATAGAGAAGAGGTTAAAAACCTTGAGATTGCTGATGGTATATTGGAGATTATGTCTGAAGGTTATGGATTTATACGATGTGAGAATTTCCTTCCCGGCGAGAATGATGTATATGTATCACCATCGCAGATTAGAAAATTTAATTTGAAGACAGGCGATATTATAAAAGGACCGAAGCGTTTAAAATCAGCAGGTGACAAGTTTTCAGCACTTGTATATATTGAGAGCGTTAATGGTAAAGATTCTTCTGTTGCTATTAAACGTCCTGCATTTGAGACTTTGACACCAATTTTTCCGAATGAAAGAATTCATCTTGAAAAGAATGTTAATACAACTGCTATGCGTATGGTGGATTTGATTTCACCTATAGGCAAGGGGCAGAGAGGTATGATTGTTTCACAGCCTAAGTCAGGTAAGACTACACTTCTTAAGCAGATTGCCAATGCAGTTACAAAGAATAATCCAGAGATGCATCTTATAATATTGCTTATTGATGAGCGTCCGGAGGAAGTTACGGATATTAAGGAGTCAATCAAGGGTGACAATGTGGAAGTTATATATTCTACATTTGACGAGTTGCCGGAGCGTCATAAGAGAGTTTCGGAGATGGTTATTGAAAGAGCTAAAAGACTTGTAGAGCAGAAAGAAGATGTTATTATTCTTCTTGATAGTATAACAAGATTAGCCAGAGCGTATAACCTTACAGTCCAGGCCAGCGGACGTACTCTTTCCGGAGGTCTTGATCCGGCGGCATTACATATGCCGAAGAGATTCTTTGGTGCCGCAAGAAATATGAGAGAAGGCGGAAGTCTTACAATTCTTGCTACAGCTTTAGTTGAAACCGGTAGTAAGATGGATGACGTGGTGTTTGAGGAATTTAAAGGT
>JAFQIQ010000078.1 GCA_017397445.1 Lachnospira sp. | reverse complement strand
ATGGTAAAAGAGTTAAGAGAGATGACAGGTGCTGGTATGATGGATTGTAAGAAGGCACTTGGAGCTACAGATGGTGATATGGATAAGGCTGTAGAGTACCTCAGAGAGAATGGTATGGCTAAGGCAGCTAAGAAGGCTGGCAGAATTGCAGCTGAAGGTATTGTTAAGGTATTGGTTGAGGGCAATAAGGCTGCTATCGTTGAGGTTAACTCAGAGACAGACTTCGTTGCTAAGAATGCAGATTTCAACGCTTATGTTGACGCAGTAGTTGCACAGGCTTTGAATACAACAGCTACAGATATCGATGGTTTCCTTGCTGAGGCTTGGGCTGCTGATTCATCAAAGACAGTAGCAGATGAGCTCGCTAGCCAGATCGCTGTTATCGGTGAGAACTTAAAGATTAGAAGATTTGCACAGGTTAAGGTTGAGAACGGTTTCGTTGCTTCATACATCCATATGGGCGGTAAGATTGGTGTTCTCGTAGAAGTTGAGACAGACGTTGTTAATCCTGCTATAGAGGAGATGGCAAAGAACGTTGCTATGCAGGCAGCTGCTCTTAAGCCAATGTACACAAGCAGAGATGAAGTTGATGCTGACTACATTGCTAAGGAGACAGAGATTCTTACTGCAGCAGCTAAGAACGAGAAGCCTGATGCTAACGATAAGATTATCGAGGGTATGGTTAAGGGTCGTGTTGCTAAGGAACTTAAGGAAATCTGCCTTCTTGATCAGGTTTATGTTAAGGCTGAGGATGGCAAGCAGAGCGTTGGTGCTTATGTAGCAGAGGTTGCTAAGGCTAACGGTGCCAATATTAAGGTTAAGAGCTTTGTTCGTTTCGAGACAGGCGAGGGTATCGAGAAGAAGCAGGAAGACTTCGCAGCAGAAGTTGCAGCTCAGTTGGCATAATTGGATAATTATATAAAGTTGATAATAGGTAGTCGGTTTCGCCCGGCTACCTTTTTTGTCACCGGTAATGAAGTGAATAGGAGGTGAATAAAGAAAAATTTGCAAAAAAACAGTAGTATATCTTTAATATAGCAAAAACGAATATGGTATTTATGTAAGGTCAGATATAAAATGCTATTAGAGTATAATATTTAGTTATTGAGGGGATTTTAAAGTATGAAAGTGCGTTCGAGTAAGTCTCTGATGACTAATAACAAGGTGAAGGAGTGATTATGTATGGGTGAAGAATACAAGGTGAATCTGCCGGTTCAAAGCAAAATTGAATACAATATCAAGGATTATGGTGCAATTGCCGGCGGTATGGTGTCTAACACACAGGCATTTGCGGAAGCAATCAGAGCGGCCTGTGTGAGTGGAGGAAAGGTGATTGTTCCAAGTGGAATATGGTTAACAGGACCTATTACATTGTTGTCTAATGTAGAACTGCATTTGGAGGACAATTCTGTTATTTTATTTAGTAAGAATAAAGAAGAATATCCAATGATAGTAACAGACTACGAAGGGATTCGCAGAATTCGTACCATATCGCAGATTAATGCAGAAGGACAGCATGATATTTCCATAACGGGCAGTGGAGTTATAGATGGTAACGGACACCTGTGGAGGCCTGTAAAGCAGTTTAAGACAACACAGCGTCAGTGGAATGCGCTTCTTGAGAAGTCACAGTATGTAATTGACAGTAACGAAGGGGGAATATGGGTTCCGGAGGAATCGGTGTATTGTGGCAGACAAAGGGGAGAGATATTTCCGGATGATTATGATACGGAGGAAGAAGCGTTAAAAGAGGCTTCGGAATATTATGATTTCTACCGTCCGGTGCTTATGAGTATTAAGAAATGTAACAGAGTCCTCATTGAAGGCGTAACTTTGCGTAACTCATGTGCATGGATGATACATCCGTATTTTTGTGATGATGTCACAGTTAGAAATATTACATTGATTAATCCACCTTATGCACAGAATGGAGATGGTATTGATGTAGACTCTTGTAAGAATGTTACTAT
>JAFQIQ010000077.1 GCA_017397445.1 Lachnospira sp. | reverse complement strand
TGTGCTGCCACCTGTTGAACCACCTGTGCTTCCGCCAGATGTGCTTCCCTCTGTAGCAAATGCCATATAGAAGAGGTTAGCTGTATTTGCCTTTGTAATTGTGTGTGAACCAGCCTTAACTGATACTGTCACAATACCGTTAGAATCGCTTGTGTAAGCTTTTCCATCAACCTTTACAACATTGCTCTTGCTTGTTTCAACGAATACTAATGTAAGTTCGCCAGCTGCATCTGCTGTAAATGTAATCTTTGTTGAACTCTCCAACTTTAAGCACTGCTTAAGTGTAAGTCCGTCATACTTAACTGTACCCTTGCTTGTTGAAAGGTTACCTGTAATACTGAAGAAACTGCTGTTCTTACCATCAGCTGTAAAATTATGTACATAGCTTTCGCCTGTTACAGCATCATCTGAACCAGAACCTGTGCCCGGCTCTTCCTCTGTTACACCTGTTGCAGGAATAACTGTTACATCAGTTTTGGCAGCACATCCTGAAACTGTACAATGACGACTCTTGCTTCCGTCTGTTGTAGCTGTAGCCTCAACATCTACTGTGTAAGATGCTGAATAATTGTGTGCTGTCTTTGCGATTGTCTCTGTATAATAATCGCCACATACGCACTTGTAAACCTTTACGCCAATCTCCATACAGTTAGCATCCTTTGACACATGAACGCTGTATGAATGTGTATGTGTTTCTTCCTCTGCAACTGCACCTGAAACACTAATGCTGATAATAGTACCTCCATTGTATGCATTAAGGCAAAGGAAACCTATTGTTGAACTGTCTGTAATCTTTAATGAAGACTTAAGTTCCGCAACTGTACATGTTGCTGTTACAACATCCGTTGCATTAGGATTAGCATTGTATGTAATACCATCATACCATGCACCGTCTACTACAGCACCCCATCCAAGGATACCCCAGTAACCATGAGTTGAATCTGCGCATGTATACTTAAGTGTAATAACTGCATCGTCTGCTGCATTCAATAACCATGATGCATCTGTTGTTGAATAAGTCTGATTAGCCGCACCATTTTCAAAAATAACTGCATTAGTTGTCTCTGAACCTGTGTTGTCACCTGATGAACTTCCTGTTGCAGGAATTACTGTTACATCAGTCTTTGCTGTACATCCTGTTGCTGTACAATGACGACTCTTGCTACCTTCTGTTGTTTCCGTAGCCTCTACGTCTACTGTATACTCTGATGAGTAATTGTGTGCTATCTTTGCAATTGTCTCTGTGTATGAGGCACCGCATGAGCACTTGTATGTTCTAACACCTGTTGCTGTACATGTCGCAGCTGTTGTTACACTTGATGTGTAGCTGTGTCCTGTAGCTGCAATTGCCTCTGTGTACGAAGCACCGCATGAACACTTGTATGTTCTAACACCTGCTGTTGTACATGTCGCAGCTGTTGTTACACTTGATGTGTATGAATGTGTATGTGTTGTTGCACTTGTTAATCTTGCTGCACCATAGAGCTCTGATAACCAAGAACTATCTACATACGACTTAATAGCTATTGCTGTTCCATCTGCTAACTGTGGCTTTGTAAATACCTGCGCCCAATCTGCTCTGTTAGATGTTGATGCACCCGCCAAATCTATTGTACCGTACTCACCACAAAGTGCAGACTCGCCACCCAATGTACTTAACCAACCTTCTGCCACAATAAGAGAAGAACTACCAGTTCCCTTTCCATCTGATGAGAAGTTTGTCTTTTCAATAGTGGTCTTGTAGAATACTGCCTCACCTGTATTAGCAGCCCATGGTCTACCAAAGTAACCTGGCTTAGACTGCATAGATGATGCTGTATCAACACCTGGTGTTGTTGATGTAATTCTACATTCATAGAACAAATATCCTCTGCCACTTGCCTGCTGAGGAGCAGTAATATAGAACTTATCATTCTTAATACTTGTTGATGTCAAATCACTTGTATTAGCAACCAAATTACACTGATAGAATAAAGCTTTCATTCCACCAAATATATAATCTGTTCCACCGTAGATTGAACATTTTTCAAATACTGCTGTAGCACCCTTGCCACCATATAAAGTATCCTGTCTGCCTACGAACTTACAGTTAAGGAAATCAACTTCTTTAACATTGTTAGCAATAGCAAGAGCTGCTGCTCTTTCTACATATTCCTTTTCCTGTACCTTTGTGCTACCTGCTGAAAGAGAACCACGTGATGTAGAACCTTCCTTTGCACTTGACTGAGCTTTAATTACATCCTTTGTAGCCATTGAAGAAACATACTGGTTAAATGAGTTCTCAAAGATAATACCTTCTGCTGAGAATCCATCAGCCTTAATTACTACTGACGCATTCCAATATGTAGCTGAACCTGCACCCGGATTAGTTACACTTGCTTCTCCGTCTGATTTATTATTCTTTAATACTGATTCACTATACTTATAGTCAGAACCCATACTGTAGTATGTATAACCATGTCCATAATACCATGTAATTCTTACTGCATTCGAATCAATATTTACACCCTTATCCTTAAGCTCTGTGCTTGGATTAGATGATGCATTCTTTAATGTTACATTCTTCTGGTCAATCACAAGCATCTCTTCATAGTTGCCCGGATCAATCATAATAACGACTCTGTCATCACTGCTTCTGTTCAATGAATCAACTGCATCCAACGCTGCATTAATTGTCTTATAAGTTCTTGACGAACCTACATACAATGTATACTTTGCATCTGATGTATCAGTTGTAGGTGCCTGTGTAGGTGCTTCTGTTGGTGCCTGTGTAGGCGCTTCTGTTGGTGCCTGTGTCTCCACTGAACCACCCTCTGGTGTAAACACCATGTAGAACAAGTTAGATGTATCCGCCTTTGTGATTGTATGTGAACCTGCTGAAACAGCAACAGTTACAACACCGTTAGAATCACTTGCCTTAACTGTTCCATCTACCTTAACAACCCTATCTTTATTGGTCTCAACAAATACAAGAGTAAGTGTACCCTTAACATCGGCCTTAAATGTAATATTAGTTGCACTTTCCATCTTCAAGCACTTAGTAAGTGTAAGTCCATCGTACTTTACTGTACCTTTACTTGTAGATGTATTACCTGTGATAGAATAGAAGCTGCTATTCTTATCACTTGTTGTGAAGTTGTGTACCTGGCTAGAGCCTGTAACAACACTACCTGAACCACCTGATGTAGGTGCCTGTGTCTGTGCTTCCGTTTCTGCTTCCGTAGGCTTCTGTGTCTCCGGTTCTGTAGAACCACCACTTGAACCTGTTGGTGCTGGTAACTTATAAGAACCTACAGTATACATAGCCGGCTGACTTGGTGTAGCCATATCAGGACCAATGTAATAGCTTGTATGTGGTGGCTGATTATATGCCACATTCTGCCATACAATAGAAAGTCTGTACTGAGCATCATGCATCAATGTATACAACTTCTCTTCTGTAACATCTGTTGATGTATAGATACGAAGTGCATTGTCATCAGATGTAGGCCAGATAACTTCCTCTCTCCAGTCACCAATAATATCGCCTGAAAGGCTTGGTGTCGACTTTGTACCATTGTTAGAATGTACATTGGCACCTGAAAGGATTGTCTTTACCTTCTGAGAAGATGAATCCCACTTTCTAATTGTTGTTCCATCAAGACCTTCTCTATAAAGGTCCCCATCCCAATAAGTAGCAAAGTTAATACCAAGACCACTGATTGAAGATGTTACTGCATTACCATTCTTGTCGTAGTAGTTACCACTTGATGCAAGTGTTACATATGGAGAAAACTCCGGACCTGCATTAAGGATAAGTCCACGACCAATATCCTTGCTTAACTTCTTGCTCCAGATAGTCTTACCTGTAGCAGCCTTACGCATCTGAATACTTTCAATGCTTGATCCCTTCTCTTCATGAACCTGGAAAATCTCAAGACCATCGATAGACGGATCAAAATCACCTACGTGTAAAGCATCACCATGTCCATTGCCTGTTGCGTAAAGACCTGTTCCATCGTTATCAATAACAGCTGAACCGTATACAACCTCGTCCTTACCGTCACCATCAACATCGGCAATACTTAAGTTATGATTACCTTCTCCTGCGTACGCAGAATTACCTGAATCATTAGTATCGAAAGTCCATTCCTCTACTAACTTTCCACCCTTATATTCATAAGAAACAATAACCGCTCTTGTATAGTAGCCTCTGCACATAACAAGACTTGGAGTCTTGCCATCAAAATAAGCTACCGCAGCAAGGAAACGATCAACTCTGTTACCATAACTATCACCCCAAGAGCTAACTTTTCCTCTCTCAGGAGAATAATCAATAGTAACAAGTTCTTTACCTGTTGAACCTTCAAACAATGTTAAGTACTCAGGGCCACTAAGTACATAACCTGAACTGTTTCTGTAGTCTGCATTCTTATCACCGATAACAGTACCTTTGCCATCAACTGTACCATCTGCAGTCTTCATGGCAACTTCTGCCTTACCATCACCATTAAGGTCATAAGCAATAATCTGTGTATAATGAGCACCTGCACGGATATTGATACCAAGATCAATTCTCCATCTTCTGGTACCATCCATCTCGTAGCAGTCTACGTATACGTTAGATGTATAACCTGACTGTGAGTTATCCTTTGAATTAGAAGGATCCCACTTCAAAATAATCTCATATGCACCATCACCGTCTACATCTGCAACTGTAGCATCCGAAGCCGAATATGTAACAGTTGTTCCGTTAAGCTTTGTATCAGCCGGCTTATCAATAGGTACATCATAATAATTATTACTCCATGGCTTAACAGATTCTGAGCCTGACTGCTCTGCACCGTTAACCACTGAACAAACCGTATAAGTTGAACTTGTGCTACCGCCCTTATCAACGTAATTAGTGCTGTCGCTTATATTAGAAGCAATCTTCACACCATCTCTATATACGTTAAACTTAGTTGAATAGCTTTCTGTTCCAAGTAATCGCCAAGAAAGAAACACACCTGAATCTGTCTTAACGGCAACGAGTCCACGGTTTAATGACTCCATCTGTCGCGCTATAGTTGTAGCCGCATCCGCTGTAACAGCCGGAACATACGGAACAACGAGAGTTACACAAGTAACAATCGCTACCACACGCGATAACAACGCTTTAAATTTGCGTCCCATTTTCACAAAAAACACCTCGCTAACATTATATTATCACTATCGTGATACTTCTAAATTACAACCATTACCAGTAAATGTCAACAGTTTAATCCAAATATCTATGTATTTTTTATGTTTTTACTTAACAAAAACAGTACTGTTTTATTTAGGCCAAGCAAAATTCCCACAGAAAAAGCGAAATATACCTATATACAAAAAACGGGTGCGATTGAAACCAATCGCACCCATAATTCACAATAATATTCTATTAATTACTGTAACCAGCTATTCCGTCATATGTAGGAGCAATAACTATCTTACCCTTCTTATCGATGATACCATACTTATCATCAACCTTTACTACACAATAGCCATCATCAGCAAATGCAGCCGCACCTGAATAGTAAGATACATAATCATAGATAGCTGATGTAATCATCTCATTCTTCTTTACATTAAGATAACCATACTTGCCATCCAACTTGTATGCTGCAATACCAAGGTTAGAGATTGTACCAATGCTCTCGTACATAGCAGGAACTACAAACTCACCCTTCTTATTGATAACACCATACTTGCCATCTATAGCAACAATAGCCATGCCATTATCAAATGTACCGGCTGCCGAATACATAGGAGCAATCTTTACCTCGCCCTTTGCATTAATGTATCCATACTTACCATCTGTACCTATAACTGCAAGGTTATCTGTCTCTGAGAAGCTTGAAGCATTGTCATAAATTGGAGCAATTGCAAACTCACCCTTCTTGTTAACGAAACCGTACTTGCTATCAACTCTAACTCTCCAGAGATTCTGGTTGTTAATTGTTGAAATGTTATCATACTGCATAGCAAAGAGGTTCTTACCCTTCTTATCAATAAGGTTATACTTCTCACCATCAGCAGAAACTGCAGCATAAGTATTATCACCAAACAAACCTGCCTTCTCGTACATAGGATTGATTACATATGCACCCTTCTTGTTGATGTAACCATACTTATCACCAACAGCTACACGAGCAAGACCACTCTCGTCGAATGACTCAGCATCATCATACTGATACTGAATAACAACCTTACCCTTCTTATTAATGAAGCCCCACTTGTCGTTCAAGCAAACAGCAGCTAAACCATTATCTGCAAAGAGAGAAACATCTTCGTACATAGGCTGAATCTTATAATCACCCTTCTTATTGATGAATCCCCACATACCGCCAATTGAAACAGCAGCAAGGTCACCATCAAATGCTGTAGCATACGTAAACATCGGAGTAATTCTATACTCACCCTTTGTATTGATGTAACCCCAGATACCATTAGCTTCTACAACAGCCCATCCATCTTCAAATGATGATGCAGAGTCAAACTGTGGAGGAATCTTAAATTCACCCTTCTTATTAACGTAACCCCACTTCTCATCAACACAAACCGGTACAAGACCGTCTGAGAATATAGCTGTCTTTTCGTCATCCTTCTTCTTACCGCCAGCGTTAACTGCAACAACAATAATTGCAATAATTGCAACAAGTACAACTGCCGCAGCTGCGATAATAGCAATAAGTTTCTTGTCAAGAGGCTTCTTAGCCTGTGGTGCTGTAGCGCCACCCATATTGTTCATATTATCCATATTCTATCTCCTCTAAGATATATTATAGTTTCACGCCAGATTATAACATTCTAGCAACAAAATTTCAATGTATTTTCGCAAAAAATCCCATTTTGCGACATTTTTCGCTTTACTCCTTTCTCTAAAATGTACTTATTACGACTTATGCCGCTTACAAACATAATATACACCACTTATTTCACAACTTCTACCAACCAAACTTAACAGTTTACGCAACCGGGAGTTGCAAAAATATTCACATTTCAACTAATAAAACTTTCAAACATACAAAAAAGACTCGCAAGTTCATCACTTACGAGTCTTAAGAGGCGACAATCGGATTTGAACCGATGATCAGGGAGTTGCAGTCCCACGCCTTACC
>JAFQIQ010000076.1 GCA_017397445.1 Lachnospira sp. | reverse complement strand
GCTTCTATGGTTAAGGCGGGTATCATTCAGGGTTCAGATGGCAATGTGAATCCTCTTGGTAATGCAACTCGTGCAGAAGTTGCTGTTATGTGCGCAAGATTGGTGGCATTGATGAACTAAAATGGCATATACCTACGGCACTGAAGAAGATATGCTTGTTGTTCTCGGTTCTGCGGTACTGATATTCTTCGTCCTGTTAGCACTCTATTTTAACTTTATTGTTCCTTTCGTTAAAGAACGTGAATATGTAAAAATGGAAATGCGTCGCAGTTATAGCGAAGATGAATACCGTTTCTGGAAACGAGAACTAAGAAGAGTATATCTAAGACATATACCTATAATCGGTAGGTTTTTTGATAATTAAGCAGCCTCGGCTGACTGATTATAAATAATATTGATGAAAGAAGGAATTAAAATCATGAGAGTAAAGAAACTACTCAGCTCAATTCTGGCTATTTGTATGATATTGAGCACAATGACCTTTACAGCTTTTGCAGGTAGTATTGACAGTGATATTGATACTGCAATCACTCTCGCAGAGAACACAGAAATTGCAAATGCTGTAACACTTTCTGAAACAATTACTGTTTTAGGTGACGTAACAATTTCCGGTGGTGGTTCGATTACACGTGCGGAAGGTATGACAGCTCCTATGTTTATCGTAGAAGCTGGTTCAACACTTACTTTGGAAAACATCACTATTGATGGTGGTGCTGTATGGGCATACGAAGTATCTGAAGATGAGCCTACAAAGGCAGAGAAAGTTATAAACAGAGGTTCAGTAAATACAGGTGTTGTTGCAAGCGCAAATGTTATTGAAAACAGTGGTACAGTTATTATTGGTGAACTTGCAGTTATTGAGAACAACGACGGCGGTGTTGCTGTCAATGCAAAGAATGGCTCAACGACAACTATCAGTGGTGGCGAAATCCGCAACATCACAGCAGGTGCAGGCTCTGCGGTTCTTGCAGGTGATACAAATACAACTGCATTAATTGAAATGAATGATGGAAAAATTTCAGGTAATATCACTGGTGGTGGTGTGTTTTGGCACAGAGGACCTGCAATAGTTGATGGCGGTGAAATCTGCAACAACTATTCAACCGGTTCCGCAGGTATTTTCCGTATGGCAACGGGTAACAATCTTCGTGTGACAATTAATGGCGGTAAAATTCATCATAACGAAGCAAATGGTGCTGGTGGTGTTATTTATAGCTACGGCAAAGCAATTATTGAAATCAACGGCGGTGAAATTTCGGATAATAAGGCTACAGATGGTGGTGCCATCTATGGTAGCGCTGCGAAAAGTAGTAGTCTTGTTATAAATGATGGTCTTATAACAAGAAACTATGCGTCATCAACAGCGGGTGCTATTCATTTGGCAGATTGGTGGACATTCCAGTTAAATGGCGGCGAAATATCCTATAACGAAACACCAGGTCTTGGAGGTGCTTTTCGTCAGTGGGCCAGCTGGGGCACTTCATTCAACGGCGGTGTAGTTAAAGATAATGTTGCTGGAGCTGGTGAAGCAATATGGATGGGTAACGGATTATATTTGAGTGGTACAGTATTTGAAAACAATGATATCTATACAACAGAGTACATTAGCGTTAATGAAGAATTTGAACCGTTTGAACTTTCTGGTGATCAGACAGCCGATGTAAGAGGTTATGACGGTTATGAATTAACAGAAGATGACCTTGCAAAAATTTCTGTTAACTCTTTAGGTAAATTCCCTTATTATGATGAAGCGACAAAGCATGTTATCTTTGTTGATGAATATGTTATCATCTTAAAAGATGGTGAGCAGCTACAGGTTAAATCTATTGAGCAAGCTATTGAATTATCAGAAGAGGGGGACAAAATAGTTCTTCTTTCGGATGTTTCTGATAAAAACCTTACAATAAATAAAAATATTGATATTGTTTCAGAAAGTAGAACAAGAACATTACCTGTTCTTAATAATGTTGTTTTCACAGTTGAAAAAGACGCTGCTCTTTCTCTTGACGGTTTTGCAATTGAAGGTCTTTCATACATCTACGCAAAAGAACCTGAAAGCGTTTCAGTTTCTAACTGTAACATCAATGTAGGTACTGTTGAGGTTTCGGGAACAAACTGTCCTCCGGCATTTGTACTCTTCAGCAGTTCAAACAATGGTAGTGTTGAATTTGTATTCACAAACAATATCCTTCTTGCTGCACCTGATGTAACAGAAGACTGGTACACATATACTCATGGTATTGCGGGTTGGAACTCAATTGAATCTGCAACAATCACAGGAAACACATTTGGTTCAGCAGAAGCTCCTTTAGGAGCTGCAGCTGTTAAGCTCATGAACTTTGTTGACGGAGCTGAGGTAACCGTTTCTGAAAATACATTCTATGTAAATTCAAAGGATTCAACATGGGGACCTGATGCAATTCAGTTCTATCAGAACAATTCAAGAGCTAACAATTACACAGCAACAATCAGCGATAATGATTTTTATGTTGATGATGCAACTGCAGCAATTGGTATCAACACTAATGCTATGGGTAAACCTGTTGAATATGCAGGTGGCGGACACGTTGCAATTGGAAAAGACAACACTGTTAACGATCAGCCTATTAGCATAAGTGATGTACTTGTATTCGGTAACGGAATTAATGACGAAGCATATACCCGTGGTTATGTAGGCGTTGATGTTGAATTTGATGCAAACGGTAAAATTATCGGTGGTGAATTCAGCGAATACAGCCTTGGTCTTGAAAGTGCATTGGCAGACGGATATGCAACTGAAACAGATGTTGCCGGTAATTTGAGCGTCGTTGAAGAAACACTTCTTGTTGATGAAATCAAAGTTGAATTTGCTCTTGCATCAGAAACAGAAGGCGAAAAGGTTTATAACATCAATCTTACAGCAGACGGTAACACAATTAACAGACTGAACTCTGTTGACCTTACCTTCCTCTTCTCTCAGATTGAAGGCGACAATGAGTATGAAATCATCGCTTCTAACGAAGAAGTTGCAATCAACCCTGTTGACAACAGCAAAGTTAGATACGAATTTCACTACAACGGAAAGACTGATGTTGCAACAGATACAAATGTTAGCATAACACTCGGTCAAGTTAAATTCACCGCTTACGGTAAATTCAGTTTTGCAGTAGATGCAAACGCAAACAACACAAACGCTGCTCATGCAACAAAGCTTTTCGACAACATTGTTGATACATTTATTCCTAATGGTAATGTTGCGAACGGCGAAGGTGTTCTGGATGTATCTGATAATACAATTACAGATGTTGAAATCGCAGTTCCTGTAAGAACACTTACAATCAACCTCGACTTCCCGAATGCAGTAGAGGATAACAAAATTGCATATCAGGATATGAAGGTTGAAAT
>JAFQIQ010000075.1 GCA_017397445.1 Lachnospira sp. | reverse complement strand
TCTTCAAGATTAGAGCTTGCACAATCCAAAAGATTAATTCCCATAGTTATGGTTCTTACATCCAGATTCTCCTGCTCTACCATCTTATTAGTTTCTGTAACTTCAAATATGTTAATCATTAAACCAATTCTCCAATCTTTCACCAATTAAATACGGTGCATCATATCAAATATTTCTTCTCTCTGACACTTAATGGCAACACCAATCTCTGTTCCAAGATTATCAAGGTCTGTTCCTACTTCATCAAATGTCTTACTCGAACCTGACACATCTACAATCATCATCATATTAAAATATCCAGATACAATAGTCTGTGAAATATCAAGAATATTGATTCCTGTCTCGGCAAGGTATGTACAAACCTTAGCAATAATACCTACTGTATCCTTACCCACAACTGTTATAACACATTTTTTCATTTCTCAATTCTCCCTTATATAAATATTACTTCTGACGGCACATCCCGTCTTGCAACTTCAATATTAAAATCCGCTGCCCTGTACTCACTTTCACTCATATCGATTTCAAGACGAACAGTTTCAAAAGCCAGCTTATCATAATTATTCTCTTTACTAAGATGTCCTAAGAACACATGCTTAACATCACTATGAAGCACTCTGTCTATCAGCCTTCCTGAGTTCTCATTAGAAAGATGTCCCCTGTTACCAAGGATTCTTTGTTTCAGATAATAGGGATAACTTCCAACCTGCAAAAGGTTAACATCATGATTAGCCTCAATCAACATAGCATTAGCCCCTAAAAGATTATCTACAATATAATCATCAAAATATCCAAGATCTGTAGCAACTCCAACTTTCTTTGCACCATCACTTATAGTATAAGCTACAGGCTCGTTTGCATCATGTGATATGTTAAATGTATGAACTGTAAGGTCATTAATGATAATATCCGAATCAGCCTTAACCACATTAAACAAACTTTCATCAATAGTACCTATAGTATCGCAGGCTTTAATTCCCTCTATAGTTCCATATGTTGAATATATAGGAATTCCATCTTTTCTTGACAACACTCCCAGACCTTTAATATGATCCGAATGTTCATGTGTCACCAAAACCGCCGATATATCACTTATAGACAAATCTGCCATTTTTAGTCCGTCAACGATTTTTTTACGACTCACTCCTGTATCAATAAGAATATGGGTGTTGTCATTTCCTACATATATACAATTACCGCTGCTTCCGCTGGCAATTGTCATCATTCTCATAATACATTCTCTCCTTTACTTCTCCCAGTACAAATCAATTATATCACCATCCTTAAGAGGTGCAATATATTCACAGTCACCACCGTTAAGCTTAAGTACAACATTCTTGCCTTGCGGTCTGGTTAAATCGAAATCATAAAAATCAAATATATCTACAAGTACATATTCCGACTTACCTGTAAGTTTAATCGGCTGGTTATTAATTACAACAACAATGCTTGATTCCCCGTCAACAGAGCTTTCAACAGTGGCAGCAGCCTCCATTGCAGCTTCATCCTTCACCTCTTCATCCATCACATCTTCAATAACGTCCTCGTCAGCCGGCTCTTTGACAGTCTCACGAACACTTTCCTGAAGATTTTCCTCAACTATATCCTCTGTTGCATCATCACTTGTGTCATTCTGAACAGTACCCACAAGAACTGTCTTTACATTAAAATTCTCGTAAACCAAGGTTTCTTTGTCGGCCAGTTCATTGTTGACATAAACATCAACCATAGACAAATCCATATCCAAAAACGCAAACAACTGCTCAACCGTATAATAATTTTCCATAGATATGTCATCACCATTGTTAATTTCATAGAACTCGGACTTTAACTCACCATTAACATATGCAAACTTAGGACAAAGCACTTTCTTGCCATTAACATTAAATGATACGCAGGACTTAAACTCATCCAGCTGACTTATAGTAATATGTGCCGCCTCTCCAAATGTAGATTCAACAACCTGTATAACATCATTCTGCTCAACAGGTGTACTCAGATTAGCATTCTTACCATTTAACTTTACTACAGCACCTTCTCCCGGAAGACCTCTTGCAATTCTAGTCTTTCCGTTAACAGTATATGTAATTTCAGGGCCTCGTCTAGGGAACAGCTTCTCATTCGGGAATCCAATCTGCATAACTGCATCCACTACTGTAAGATGACTGTTATCATACATTTTAACTCTCTGATTATTAACAGTTACAAAAACGAAACTGTTCTTTTGCAAATAATAGTTGGTGCAGATACCGACCGGTGTTACAAAAAGGGCGTCCTTCGTATAATTCTTCACCTGAAAATCAACAGTTGTAAGAACTTCCTCTCCTCTTACTGCAACACGCTCCTTAACGATACCCAGATACTTGGCAACTGAATCAGTATAACCAATCATCTTACCGCCACCGCCAACTACAAACACAGCGTTAACCGGTCTGCCGCCATTAAGTTCTATAATCTTATCAGCCGTAGCCTTTGCCATATTGTCTATAATCTCTGTGGTAACTTCGCTTACTTCCTCAGACTTAACAGTCATACCAAGTCCCATTATATCGTTAAATGTTACTTCTCCTTCAGGATTAGCACTGGCATCCATCTTAATCTGCTCTGCTGTATTAAAATCGACCAAATAGTTCTTTGCAATAACCTCTGTTATCTCATCTCCCGCAATAGGAATCATACCATATGCAATAATACTTCCATCCTTTGTAAGACATATATCGGAAGTACCTGCTCCAACATCTACAAGACCGATATTAAGCAGCCTGTACTGTTCAGGAATGGCAATATTCATAGCTGCAATAGGCTCCAATGTAAGGCTTGCAACATTGAGCCCTGCATACTCCACTGCCTCATAAAGTCCGTCAACAACTTCTTCCGGTAAAAATGTAGCAATAAGTTCTACAGCTATAGAACTGGCTTTATGACCTTCAAGGTTACTTATATCAAAACCATTCAGTTTATATGTAATCGGTGTATGGCCCACACAATAAAACTTCTCTTTAGAATCTTCCGAATTAATCTCGCTATGGGCTTTCTCAACCGCCAACAGATTTAAAGAATATATATGTTCTGAAGTTACCCTTGTATCTTCTTCAAAAACAAAATCTGCTGATGAATTAACCGTTCTTAATACTCGTCCGGCAGCAGCGATACATACATCTGTAAGTGTCTCACCTGTCTGACTCTCCAATTCATTCTTAACACGTCTTATAGTGTCACCAACTTTATATATATCATGAATCTGTCCGTCTAACATAGCCCGTGTTTCATGTTCACATACAGACATAGCTGTAACTACGAACTTTCGAGCATCCATATACCCGACAATACCAACGATACTTCTGGTACCTATATCAAGACCAAACACTAATTTATTCTTATTAACCGAAGCTTTACGTGCCATAAATACTCTCCATTCCTTTTAATGTATACAAATATACCACATTTATAACAAATTAACAAGTAATGCGTAGGTTTCTTCCTTGCTTCCGCTATTGTCCACGACAACATCACTGGAAAGTCTGAATTCATTCTCCGAAAGCTGACTTGCCATCATACTCTCTATTCTTTCTTCAGTATAACCACGACTCTCTATAAGTCGCTTTTTACGCACATCAACCGGTGCATAAACATACCATATTTCATCCAAGAACACATCATAGTGGTCTTCCAGCAAAAGTGCTGCCTCTACAAATACATAATCATATTTATCCTGAATCTTAAGCTCTGTAATCGTAGCAATTATTTCAGACTTAACCATCGGATGAATAATGCTGTTAAGAACCATACGTTTGTTAGGATTATCAAAAACTATCCCTGCAAGCTTAGGTCTGTCAATCTCTCTGTTTGCATCCAGAATATCCATACCAAAGAAATCCAAAACATGATTATAACCTTTTGCATCTTTGGACATAAGCTCTTTTGCCACATCGTCCGCTTTGATAATATACGCATTAAAATTTTCCTGAATAATATCCAGGACGGTGCTTTTACCACACCCCCACACCGCCTGTAATACCTATAACTTTCATATACCCTCCAAATACACTTGCCTAATGTGCCTCAAACCAATTTTCACCCTGCTGCATATCAATCTCAAGAGCCACTTTAAGATTAGCAGCTTCCTTCATTCCTCTTGCTATAATATCTTTAACAACATCGGTCTCATCTTTGTAACATTCCACAAGGAGTTCATCGTGAACCTGAAGAATAAGCTTCGATTTCAGTCCCTTTTCTTTAAGCTCATTATAAACCCTAATCATGGCAAGTTTAATTATATCCGCAGCAGTTCCCTGTATAGGGGCATTCATAGCAACTCTTTCACCGAAAGACCTTTGCATAAAATTAGAAGACTTCAATTCCGGTATAGGTCTTCTTCTATTATACATAGTGAGCGAATATCCTGTGTTCTTTGCAAAATCAACCATACCGTCGATATAACCCTTTATATCCGGATATGTGGCAAAGTACTGTTTGATATATTCGTCAGCTTCTTTTCTCGATATACTAAGATCCTGACTAAGCCCAAAAGAACTCATACCATATATAATACCAAAATTAACCGCCTTAGCGTTACGCCTCTGCAAATCCGTAACTTCATCAAACGGCACTCCAAACACCTGAGAAGCCGTTGTTTTGTGAATATCCTGTGCTGAATTATATGCCTCTATCAGCTTGGCATCCCCTGACATATGTGCCAGTATTCTAAGCTCAATCTGAGAATAATCAGCATCTATAAAAACACAATCCTCTCTAGGTATAAACACCTTTCTTATCTGCTTTCCAAGTTCCATTCTAATTGGAATATTCTGTAAATTAGGCTCCGTACTGCTAATTCTGCCTGTTGCTGTTATAGTCTGATTAAACTTTCCATGTATTCTTCCATCCGACTTGATATACACAGCCAATCCGTCAGCATATGTTGACTTCAGCTTTGTAAGCTGTCTGTATTCCAGTATCTTTTTAACAAACGGATAATCAACCGCCAGCTTATCAAGAACATCTGCGGCTGTTGAATATCCGCTTTTTGTTTTCTTTCCTCCCGGCATACCCATTTTATCAAAAAGAATAACACCTAACTGCTTTGGAGAATTAATATTAAACACTTCTCCGGCTTCCTCATATATATCTTTTTCAAGAGTTTCAATCCGTCCTCCAAGCATAGAACCATACTCTTCAAGACTTTCCTTATCAACCCTGATACCCTCAATTTCCATACTGTATAATACAAAAAGAAGCGGCATTTCTATATTCTCAAAAAGTTCATACATTTCATCTTTCATAAGTCGTTCTTTTACCGGTCCCCAACCCTGCAATGAAATATAAGACGTAAGACAGGCTATCCTGCAAACTACATCCATGCTTGTAAATGAAGCTTCTTTTATTGATAACTTGCCTATAAGCTCAGTTCTTGTATTAACATTAATTCCCAGATACCCTGTTGCAATACTGTCGTATCCAAAGCTTTCATTATTAGGATTAATAAGATACGCAGCTAAAGCCACATCAGCAAATGCTTTTTCAGATACATTATTACCAAAGACATTCAGAATCTGCTTTAAATCAATAGTTACAAGCAGTCTTTCATTCTTTTCTTCAGCAGCCTTAGCTATTTTACAAAGGTTATCATTAAGAAATGCTTCACTAACGAATCCCATCATAGGAATATAATATATCTCTTTTTCTGATAATGCTAAAGACACACCGTAATTAGTATCATCTTCATACATCACTGAAAATCCCACACAATGTCCTGATTCTACTGCAGATAATGCTTTTTCAAACACCTCTGTTGCTTCGCCGAAATCCTCAACAAGCTTAAAATTATCATATGCTTCAAAGTTCTTAGAAACACTGGCACCATCAAATCGTTTAAGATATGTTTTGAAGTTATATTTCTTAAACAACTCATATGATTCAGCGTTAAAAAATTCTCCAACAGCAGCGTTACATATATCATATTCTATAGGAACATTGATATTAATCTCCGCAAGAAATCTGCTTAACTTGACCTGTTCTGCATTTTCACTTATTGATGTTCTTGCTTTAGGCGGTGTCAATTCATCAATATGTGCCAGCACATTGTCCACACTATGGTATTTGGCAATTATAGCAGTTGCTGTCTTAGGACCAACCCCCGGTGCTCCCGGAATATTATCTGAAGTATCCCCCATAAGAGCTTTAACATCAATAAATTCCAGCGGTGTAACTCCATATGCAGCTACAACATCTGCTGGAAGATAATCTTCAACCTCAGTAACACCTTTCTTAGTCTTAGGAATTCTAATTTTTATATTATCCTGTGCTAACTGCAACAAATCCCTATCACCTGAAATTACTGAAACATCATACCCTTTGGCAGCACTTTGCTTAGCAATTGTTCCAATCAAATCATCCGCCTCATATCCTTCCAGTTCAATAATCGTAATATTCATAGACCTTAACACATCTTTAATAAGCGGAATCTGCTGCTTAAGTTCAGGCTGTGCCGGCTTTCTTGTACCTTTGTACTCTGAATACTCCTTATGTCTGAATGTCGGAGCACTTACATCAAATGCAACAGTTATATAATCAGGCTTTTCCTCATCTAAAAATCTAAACATAATATTAAGGAAACCATACATAGCATTGGTATGTATTCCCTCTGCATTCGTAAGATCCGGAACTCCGTAAAACGCTCTGTTTAATATACTCAAACCATCAATAAGCATCAATTTCTCTGCCATGATACACCTCATTCTCTTTCATTATTATAATTGACTCATTATCCACCATATTATTGACAATATCACAAAGATATCAGCAACAAAAACAAAAGTCATCATAACTTTACTATATATTTTATATACATCTATTCTTCTGTTACTTTCGTTGATTTTAAGTTCTACAAGTCCTTTAAAATCAAACTGCTCAATTAAAGCGGCTGCCTCCGCATCGTCCACAGCCACGTCCTCCGCATCTTCCAATCCATATTCGATAATATAACATATTTCCAGTTCTTCCCTGCAATCAGGGCATTGCTCAATATGTTCCGTAAAAACCTCTTCCTGCTCAACAGACAACTCCCGTCTGTTAAAAGGAACCATCATTTTTTGTATTTCTTTACAATCCACTATATTACCCCTTAGTCGTCGTATGAACTAACATACACCCATCGATAGAACATTAATGACAATAGTCCTAATTATTATACCACATTGGGAACTAAAAATAAATTTAGATTATATTAATGTTGTGCTTGCATTTTATTTTATTTTATGTTATTATAACTAAGTCGCGCGGATGTGGCGGAATGGCAGACGCAGCAGACTCAAAATCTGCCGGTGGTGACATCGTGCGGGTTCAAGTCCCGCCATCCGCATTAAAACCGTAATTTTGGTGCCTTATGTATCAGAATTACGGTTTTTTATTTTACCTGTTAACAACTTCAAAGCAAATACATACTAAAAAAGTGCCTTACCGACATTGAAATCTCAAGTCTGTAAGGCACTATAATTATTTACTGCTGTAAATTATCTGTTGCATCAAAATTGCTGCTACTATTACTGTCTGTTGATACAGGATTATTATTCTGCCAATCACTATACTGCTGATTCTGCACATTACTATACTGTCCTGCAGCTCCATATTGGCCTGTATTCCCATACTGCCCTGTCATTCCGTACTGATTAGCAGCTCCGTACTGTGTCTGATTAGGAGGAATATATGAATTCTGATTAATATTCATATTCGGATTATTATATGAATATGTTCCAGTTCCATAATTCATATAAGGACCGTTATTTAAACCAGCCCCTTGATTCATATATGGATTCGGACCTAAATTAATATCCGCATTCACGTACGGACTCATTCCCTGATTCATACCCGGATTTGCATATGGATTTTGCACCGGATTAGCATATGGATTCACTCCCTGATTCATATACGGGTTATTAACTGCATTCTTCTTACGTCTGTTTGAATCCACCTTTAAGCAAACAATAATAATTACTATAATTATTATCAAAGGAATACCTATTATAACTGCAAAGCCAATTATAACATATACCATCTCCTCTGCATCTGAATATTCAGATTCTGTATGTATAACCAGTTTCGTTTCATTAGTTCTTCTGTCGGTTCCAAAGAAAATCCATTTATCAGGATTTCCGGAAGTATCACCATAAGTCGCATCCACGAAATAATATCTGCCATCGACAAAAACAGCATTCCAT
>JAFQIQ010000074.1 GCA_017397445.1 Lachnospira sp. | reverse complement strand
GGAAGCAGTATGGCGCTTGTGGACCCTGCGAAGAAGGAGAGTATTGTGGTTGCCATTACGGAAGGGTATCTTGCGAGGTTTCCGGAGCTGGAAGGTAAGTTTTCGATACATTTTTGCAAGACTGCTGATGGAGTGAGGATGTAGGGATTGCGGAAGTGTTGAGTGGTAAAAAGAATAGTGGTTGAGTTATTGTAAGGCGTGGTTGCCTGTGCGGCTGTCTGGGGACAGGGGCATGGGGGCTGCGCCTTTTTTAGAGAGAAGAGGTTTATTAAAACAAAATATTTTTTAAAAAGTTCTTGCACAAATGTAGGGGGTGTGGTATTATATGTTTAAACGAACGTATGTTTGCTGGGCGGTAGTACGGAAGAGTTATAATATTCAGATTTTAGGAGGTGGAGGTGTGAAGATAGATGCTAATGGAACACAGATAAGGGTGCTGGGAGATGTTGTCGATGAAGGCACATATATTTCATTGACCGACATCGCAAAGTATAAAAATCCTGATAATGCCTTTATTGTAGTGGCGAATTGGATGCGTAATTATTCTACGATTTCATTTTTGGGTTTATGGGAACAATTACACAATCCGAATTTTAAACCTATCGAATTCGATAGGTTTAAATCAGAGGCTGGTGATAATGCATTTACATTGACACCACAGCAATGGATAAAGGCGACTGATGCAATCGGTATAGTTTCCAAATCCGGACGGTTCGGAGGCACATATGCGCATACTGATATTGCTTTTGAATTTGCATCTTGGATTTCACCCGAATTTAAACTTTATATAATAAAGGATTATCAGAGACTAAAGAAAGCAGAAGCACAACGTCATGCAATCGGTTGGGATGTCAAGAGAGAACTCTCCAAAATTAACTATCGTATTCATACGGATGCAGTAAAAGAATTTTTGATAACACCTACTTTATCGCCACAAGAGATGGCGTATACATATGCTTCAGAGGCGGATATTCTTAATATGGCGTTGTTCGGAAAAACTGCCGCACAATGGAGGGCAGAGAATAAAATAAGTGGGAAGACTCCTAATATTAGAGATTTTGCTTCGGCGGAAGAATTAGTTGTGTTGATTAATTTGGAAGATACTAATGCTGATTTGATAATGCAGGGAGTGGCAAAGATAGAAAGGTTGAAGATATTAAGAAGCAAGGCGTACCGTCAACTTGAGATTTTAAAAAGCAATCAAGATAAGATAGATGGATTGAAGGGTAGATTTATTGAAAATAAAGTATAGCAACGTGGAAGTAGTATGGCATTGAAAGACAATGCAAAAAGGAGAAACTTGAACTGTTCGAAATTTTCGAGTAGTTCGAATTAAGGGTTGCAATATTATTTGACAAATTGTAATTCCCTTGAATTCGGGGGAATTACAATGTTCAAAGTTTATCTCGGATAAAGGCGTTGAATTTGAATTTGAGCCCACTGATGATGGCAGTGTTAGCGTTGTTAGCACAACATTTTCAGGCATAACAGAATTTAATATTGCTGACGAGTTAGAACGCGAGCATATGTGGGGCGACTTTATTAAGGGGGCTGTTGTTACATTGTCTCGTAAGTACAAGCTTACCAAAGGTTTTAGAGGATGCGTTACAGGCACTCTTCCTACTGGCGGTCTTTCGTCCTCTGCGGCAGTTATACTTGCTAAAGCAATTCAGTCTGAGCTTATAATATAATTAGACAGTTATATAATACATTTTTAGTTGAAATAATTATTATAGTGTGTTATAATATGCGATAGTTTATGAACAAAAGGAGGTATTGTCGTGAAGCATATTAAGACAATCAGCAACCATGTATTAAAGGACACAATGAAGAACGGCGGATGCGGAGAGTGCCAGACATCATGCCAGTCAGCATGTAAGACATCTTGCACAGTAGGCAATCAGAGCTGCGAGAATAAGAATAAGTAATTGAGGTGAAAGAGCGTGTTAAAGCATTTCAACACGCTCTTCTTTTCGGTATATGGGTTAGGAAGGTTTGTTTTATGGTACATCAGTATAAAAGTAATGGATATAACATTGTTCTTGATGTAAACAGCGGCTCAGTACATATCGTGGATGATTTGGGATATGATGTTATTGAACTTTTTGAGGATAATTCTCTTGAGCAGATACTGGATAAGTTAGAGATAAAATATCCTGCTTCTGAGATTCAGGAAGCTTATGAGGAGATTAATCAGTTAAAGTTAAGTGGGCAGATGTTTACAGAAGATATTTACGAGCCTTATATTGACAGTTTTAAAGGACGACAGACGGTGGTAAAGGCATTATGTCTTCATATTGCACATGATTGCAATCTGGCCTGTAAGTATTGTTTTGCAGAGGAAGGCGAGTATCATGGCAGAAGAGCTTTGATGAGCTTTGAAGTTGGTAAGAAAGCACTCGATTTTCTTGTGGCTCATTCTGGTTCGAGAAAGAATCTTGAGGTGGATTTCTTTGGTGGCGAACCGACTATGAATTTTGAGGTTGTAAAGCAGCTTGTGGAATATGGTCGTAGCATTGAAGAGGCTAATAACAAGAAGTTCAGATTCACACTTACAACTAATGGAATTTTGTTGGATGATGATATATTGGAATTTGCCAATAAAGAGATGAGTAATATAGTGCTTAGTATTGACGGGCGTAAGGAAGTTAATGATATGATGCGTCCGACAAGAAACGGTAATGGAAGCTCTTATGATATAATTATGCCAAAGTTTAAGAAGGTGGCAGAGAGCAGAGAGCAGAATAACTATTATGTACGAGGTACATTTACACATCATAATCTTGATTTTGCCAGCGATGTATTACATCTGGCAGATGAGGGATTTGAGCAGATTTCTGTTGAGCCGGTTGTCGCACAGCCGACGGATGACTATGCTATCAGGGAAGAGGATTTGCCAATTATCTTCGAGCAGTATGACAAGCTGGCGAAGGAGCTGGTGAAGAGAAAGAAAGCAGGCAATGGTTTTAATTTCTTCCACTTTATGATAGATCTTACAGGCGGACCATGTGTAGCAAAGAGGCTTTCAGGATGTGGTTCCGGATGTGAGTATTTGGCAGTTACACCTTGGGGAGATTTTTATCCTTGCCATCAGTTTGTTGGTAATGAGGATTTCCTTATGGGTAATGTTGATGAGGGAATCATCAGGGAAGACATTGTTGATGAGTTTAAAAACTGCAATGTATATTCTAAGGATAAGTGTAAAAAGTGTTTTGCAAAGTTTTACTGTAGCGGAGGCTGTGCAGCGAATTCCTATAATTTCCATGGCAATATTAATGATGCCTATGATGTGGGATGTGAGATGCAACGAAAGCGTGTAGAATGTGCAATTATGATTAAGGCTGCATTAGCCAATGATTAATGCAGAAAGGGGTTAAAGGTAATGAAGTACAGTTTTAAAAAGAAGGTCATCTATTCATTGCTTATTGTTGTGTTATTGGTAGGTAGCACACTTACAGCTACAATCGGAATAGATGGTAAAGGCGCAGGAAGTGCGAAGGATATTCCGCTTGGACTTGACCTTGCGGGTGGTGTAAGTATTACTTACGAGATTAAGGAAGATAATCCTACACAGCAGGATATCGATGATACTATTAAGAAACTTGAAGAAAGAGTTGAAGGTAAAAGTACAGAGTCACAGGTATATCCTGCAGGTAGCAACAGAATTACTGTAGAGATTCCGGGCGTAACAGACGCTAACGCAATCTTGGAAGAGCTTGGTACACCTGGTACTCTTGAGTTTATGGATACAGAGAATTATGAGTTGTGGGCTGCTAAGGAGAAGTATGAGGTTATTCTTACAGGTAATGATGTAGAGGCAGCTGTGGCATACACAGACACAACATCTTCAACATCCTCTTCTTTCGGTGTTCAGTTGACATTTACATCAGCGGGAGCGAAGAAGTTTGAGAAGGCAACAGAGGAGAATTATGGAAAGCCTATTTATATTATATATGATGGTGAAGTAATAAGTGCTCCTGTTGTGCAGGCTGTTATTTCAGAAGGTATTGCTTCTGTAACTGATATGGATTCATGGGAATCTGCTTCAGAGCTTGCTACATATATCAGAATCGGTGCTATTCCTGTAACATTGGAGGAAGTAAGTTCTAATATCGTAGGTGCTCAGCTTGGTAAGGATGCTATTAAGACAAGTCTTTATGCAGCAGCTTTAGGTCTTGTAGTTCTTTGCTTATTTATGATTGTTGTTTACAGACTTCCTGGTGTTGTTGCTACATTTGCATTGTGGATGTACACAGCATTAGTAATTGTTGCGGTAGCAGCATATGATCTTACACTTACTTTGCCTGGTATCGCAGGTATTATACTTGGTATTGGTATGGCGGTAGATGCTAACGTAGTTATCTATTCACGTATTAGGGAAGAGATTGGTGCAGGCAGAAATGTTGAGGATTCAATTAACGCAGGTTACCACAAGGCAACATCAGCTATCGTTGATGGTAATATCACAACATTGATTGCTGCAGCAGTTCTTTATATGTTTGGTACAGGTCCTATTAAGGGATTTGCTACAACACTTGCCGTAGGTATTGTAATATCTATGTTTACAGCACTTGTTATCACAAGAATCATTATGAAGTTGTTCTATAACTTTGGATTTAAGGATGCCAAGTGGTATGGAAAGACTGTACACAAGAGACAGTTAAATGTCCTTGCGATTCGTAAGTGGTGCTTTATTGGTTCTGTAGCAGTTATTCTTGCAGGTGTTATCGGTATGATAGCATTCAATGCTACAGGGAACAGAATGTTGAATTTTGGACTAGAGTTTGTTGGTGGTACATCAACTACATTTACTTTTGACAAAGAGTATACTCAGGCAGAGATTGAGAATGATATTATTCCGGTAATCAAGGAAGCAACAGGCGTTAGCACTGTTCAGCAGCAGAAGGTACAGGATAGTACAAGGGTAACATTTAAGACATCAGAACTTTTACAGGATAAGAGAGAGGCCATGGAAAAGGCTGTTACAAAGAAGTTCCCGATTAAGAAAGACACACTTGTTGAGTCAGATACAATTGGTGGTTCTGTAAGTGCTTCTATGAAGCAGAGTGCTATCATATCGGTAGTTATAGCTACAATTTGTATGCTTTTGTATATCTGGTTCAGATTTAGAGATATTAAGTTTGCGGCAGCTGCTGTTATTGCTTTGTTACATGATGTATTGATTGTACTTGCATTCTATGCATTAGCAAGAGTTCCTGCCGGAACAACATTTATCGCATGTATGCTTACTATCGTAGGTTACTCAATTAACGCCACTATTATCATCTTTGACAGAATCAGAGAGAGTCTTGCGGCTGCAGACGAGAAGGCTAATATCACAGAACTTGTTAATAATGCCGTAACTGCGACGTTTACAAGATCAATTAACACTAACATAACAACATTTATTATGCTTTTATCGTTGTTTATCTTTGGCGTAACTTCTGTTCGCGAATTTGCACTTCCGCTTATGGTTGGTGTAATCGTAGGTGCTTATTCATCAGTTTGTATCACAAGTCCATTGTGGTATGTATTAGGTGGTAAGAAAAAAGGTGTAATTGCAGCAGAGAAGAGAAGACAGAAAGAGAAGGAAATTAAGAGAAATTCTGACGGTTCTGTTGTTTAGTTAATAATTAGCGTAGATATAGATGTCACAGCGGATGGTTTAATTGTCTGCTGTGGCATTTTTAATATTAATTATGTGATGATTTACGATTTTGATAATTCGTTGTACGGAGTTTATTATGAGCAGATGGATGGTATATGCTAAGAAAGCTGATTTTAATGCAATAGGTGAAAAATATAATATTGACCCGGTTATAGCAAGAATCATTCGGAATAGAGATGTGTGCAGGGATGAGGATATTAGTCGTTATGTAAATGCGGATATTGATATGATGCATAACCCGGCAGATATGAAAGATGCAGATAAGGCTGCGGATATATTAATAGAGAAGATTAAGAATAATAAAAAGATACGTATTATAGGTGATTATGATATTGATGGGATATGTTCTATTACGATTCTGTTAAAAGGGCTGATTGCAGCCGGAGCCAATGTGGATTATACTGTTCCTGACAGAATTGTAGATGGCTATGGAATTAATGAAAATCTTATTGATAAGGCACTGGAGGACGGTGTGGACACAATAATCACCTGTGATAACGGTATAGCGGCTATAGAGCAGATTAACTATGGCAAGGAAAAAGGGCTGACGATTATTGTAACTGACCATCATGATATTCCATTTAAAGAGGAAAATGGTTCTAAGGTGTATATGAGTTCTCAAGCTGATGCAATAGTTAATCCGAAGCAACAGGAATGTAAATATCCTTATGAGCTTTTGTGTGGTGCAGGAGTGGCATATAAGCTGATAACGCTTTTGTATGGCAGACTTGCTCTTGACAAGAGTGATTTGCAGGAGTATATTCAGCTTGCTGCGGTGGCTACAATTGGCGATATTGTGGAGCTGAAGGATGAGAATCGTATTCTTGTGAAACATGGACTTAAAACAATGAAAGATACAAAAAACATTGGTTTGAGGACTCTTATACAGGAGTGCGGCGTGGAGATTGAGGATATCAGTGCATATCATATCGGATTTATAATAGGACCGTGTCTTAATGCAAGCGGACGACTGGATACTGCTGCTAAAGCAGTGGAACTGTTAATGGAAACTGATTCTGATAAAGTGCGTGAAATGGCTCAAATGCTTCGTTCGTTTAACGAGGAGCGAAAAGAGATGACTGAAAAGCAGGCTAAGCTTGCAATCGAAAAGGTTGAAGCGCAGGCGGAGCAGGCAGATAATGTGCTGGTGGTGTATCTTCCTGACTGTCACGAGAGTATAGCCGGGATAATAGCCGGAAGAGTGAGGGAGCATTTTTACAAACCTGCAATAGTTATAACTGACGCGGCAGAAGGTGCTAAAGGTTCAGGGCGTTCTATTGAAGGTTATAATATGTTTGAGGAACTTACAAGATGCAGGGAGTTGCTTACGAAGTTCGGCGGACATCCTATGGCGGCAGGACTTTCTTTGGAGAAAGAGAATATTGATGTGCTGAGAAAACAACTCAATGACAATGCTGAGTTAACGGAGGAGGTTCTTACACCGGTAACTTGGATAGATGTTCCGATGCCCCTTGATTACGTAAGTATGCGGTTGATTAGTCAGTTGGAGTTGTTGGAGCCCTTTGGTAAAGGGAACGAAAAGCCGATATTTGCAGATAGGAATCTTGTGGTAAGGGCAGCTTCGGTTATAGGTAAGAATGCTAATGTACTGAAAATGCAATTACAGTGTGCAGATGGTAGTGTTAAAGAAGCAATACAGTTTAGGGCAGATAAGGATGATGTTCCAAAGAGAGGGGAAGTATTATCCGTGGTGTATTACCCTGGTGTTAATGATTTTAAGGGGAAGAGGACTATACAATTTATAATACAGGAGTGGAAGAGGATATGATTATAAGAAAACTTAAAAAGTATCTGGCCGTGGCGCTGGCTGGTGTTATGACATTGTCGCTTGTGGCGTGTGGAAGTGGTAATGATAAGGGAGAAGAAACAACGAAAGCTTCTATGGAAACTTCAACGGAATATGTTGCACAGAATGTAAAAGTTGCTGCTATGAAAGGTCCTACAGCCATAGGTATGGTTAAAATTATGCAGGATAACAAAGAGGGCAAAGCGGCTAACAAATATGGTTTTACAATTGCAGCATCGGCAGATGTTTTTACATCATCACTTATCAAAGGTGATGTACAGCTCGCAGCGGTGCCTTGTAATGTGGCATCAACATTGTACAATAAGAGCGGAGGGAAGATTAAGGTTGTTGGTATCAATACGCTGGGCGTTCTCTATATTATGGAGAATTCTTATACAACAAGTGCCATTACTTCCGTATCGGATTTGAAGGGTAGAACTATATATCTTACGGGAAAAGGTACAACTCCGGAATACACTATGCGTTATCTTTTAAAGAGTGCCGGACTTGACCCGGATAAGGATGTTAAGCTGGAGTTTAAGTCAGAAGCATCGGAGGTTGCTACTGCGATGATGATAAGTGGCAATTCTACAGTAGTTGGCATGCTTCCACAGCCATATGTAACAACGGTTACTATGAAGGATTCAATGATGCGTGTGGCACTTGATGTAACTAAGGAGTGGGAAAAACTCAATGGTGCTGACAATACTGTTGTAACAGGTGTGCTTGTTGCAAATGCTGATTATTACGATAAGAATAAGGTTGTAGTAGATAAGTTTATGGAAGAGTATGAGGCTTCTGTTAATTACGTTAATTCCAATGTGGATGCGGCGGCACAGTTGGTTGAAGAAGCTCAGATATTTAAAGCTGATGTAGCAAAGAAGGCTATTCCGGAATGTAATATAACTCTGATAAAGGGGAATGCCATGAAAACGAAGGTTTCTAATTATCTTAAGGTGTTGTACGATGAGAATCCTAATGCAATAGGTGGAAAGATGCCGGATGATGGATTCTATGTGACAGAATAAGAATTATATGTAATCAGGCTCCGGTGTCATGTGAGTGACATCGGAGCCTGATGTGGTTTTATAATGAATTACGGTCGATATATTCAGGTTTATATTTTGAGTAAGTGATCTTTTGAGAATGATATAAACTAAAATATCCTGAAAGCAGGTAACTTACTGCTATACAAAGCATACAGAATGTCATGCTTTCGCTTCCAAACATCTCTATGGAGAGTATAAGTGAGGTGAGCGGACAATTAGTTACACCGCAGAAAACACTTACCATACCACAGGCTGCACATAGTGCAATTGGAAGTCCGAATATGGGAGCAAGGAAGCTGCCTAGTGTTGCACCGACAAAGAGAGTCGGTACAATCTCGCCACCTTTAAAACCGCCCCCCAGTGTAATGGCAGTAAACAGCATTTTGAGAAGAAATGCATACCATATGCTTTGTTCTACAAAGCTCTGTTCGATAATATGTGTTCCGGCTCCAAGATAGTCGGTTGTCCCAAAGCCTAGGTACAAAATAATAATCATAATGCCGGATACTATAATTCGCAGATATTCGCCGGGGAGATATGTGCTAAACATATGAGCTGTTTTATGTAATACCTTGCACAATAATATGCTTGCAAAAGCAAAGAGTATGGCAACTAACAGCATTTTACAGCCTAATACAGGATCAAGAGCCGGTATCTCTCCAATATCAAAGCTGGTTCCGCTTAATCCAGTCATCTTAGCAATTCCTGAAGCAATTAAGGCTGCTATAACACATGGTACAATGGCGGCATAATGCATAATTCCAACACTCACAACCTCCATAGAGAATATGGCGGCAGCAATAGGAGTACCGAATAATGCAGAAAAGCAGGCGCTCATACCACACATAATTGCAATTTTGGTATCTTTTTCATCATATTTTACTATTTTGGCAAAGAAGTTTCCAAGTGAACCGCCAATTTGTAACGCAGCTCCTTCACGTCCGGCTGAGCCGCCAAACAGATGTGTCAGTGAAGTTCCTATAATTATGAGCGGAGCCATACGAAGGGGTACACGTTCACCGGACTGTATGGCAGATATAATAAGGTTTGTTCCTTTGTTGGCTGTTTTGCCAATATTCCTGTAAAAGAAAACGATTATAACACCTGTTATTGGTAAAAGGTAAACGAGCCAAGGGTTGTCTTGTCGTATATGAGTGACTTCCTCCAGAATATGATGGAAACAGGAACCTACAAAACCGACGACGATTCCGATTACAAGAGAACAGATAATCCATTTGACCAACGATTTAATTGATTCCATTACAATACCCTCTTGCTCATATTGCTGTTGTGATATTCCTTATTATTAGTTACGTCCTCTGTAAACCAGGATGGTGGAGTGTAAGAGTCGGCTTCCTCAACGGAATCAAATTCTACCTCCGCAAGAATCATGCCCTCAAATACTCCGTCAAATATGTCAAGTTCGATTGTTTTGCCGGTACCGTCAGGGATTTCGTATCGGTGTTTAGTGATAATGTTTCCGTCTGCTTTTTTCAGCAGATGTGTATATGATTCTTCTGTAAGAGGGAGATTATATTCTTCTCTTGCCATCAGTCCTTTGCCTTTGTAAGTCAGATAATATTCGTCGTTATCTTTGCGCACTCTCACAACAGGGTTAGTAGAGAGGTAGCCTTGTTCAATAATACGGCATTTATAATCTGATAAATTTAAGGTGTTCTTAACAGTAACAGCTCTAGATAGAACATCGCCAACTGCGTTACCCGAAACGCCCCTAACATTTATGACTACATTACTTTCAAGGCTTCTTGTGCGATAACGGAAGGTTAGCTTGTATGTGGTTTTAGCTGTTGGTTTAAAATCAACATACTG
>JAFQIQ010000073.1 GCA_017397445.1 Lachnospira sp. | reverse complement strand
TATCTTCCATCCTCAAAATTCTTAACAAGCTTAATACCCATAAATGCACCAATCCTACATTAAATCCACTATATTGAACTTATCATCTTTATGTTGAACAAACAAAGTACCAACGTCTTCTCCGCTAATAATCTTCTGAATATTTTCAACATCATTACCATTGGTAATAACCATATCAGCACCTGAATTATTAGCAATCTGCCCTGCTATAAGTTTAGCCGCCATACCACCGGTACCAACATTACTTCCTGATGTAGACTTGCCCATCCCCAATAATTCATCATCAATACGCTCTACAATCTTTACAAACTCAGCATCCGGATTAGAGTTCGGATCATCTGTATACAATCCGTCTATATCCGAAAGCAGAATAAGAAGATCTGCACCTATAATTGATGCAACTATCGCAGACAGTCTGTCATTATCACCAAATGTCTGAACCTGCTCAATCTCATATGTAGACACTGAGTCATTTTCATTAACGATAGGAATAGCACCAAGATGCAACAATTCCTTAAATGTATTCTCAGCATTAGTTCTGCTTACATCATTAAGAATCGTATTCTTAGTAAGCAATACCTGTGCTGCAATTGTATTATATTCAGCAAAAATCTTCTGATATACCATCATAAGCTTTGCCTGACCTATTGCAGCACATGCCTGCTTTACAGATAATTCATCCGGTCTTTCATGAAGGCCCAACGTATTACGACCAACAGCAATAGCTCCTGACGAAACTAATACAACCTCTTTACCTGAATTCTTCATATCCACAAGTATTCTGACCAGCTTTTCAATCTTAGTAAGATTAAGCTTTCCTGTTGCCGTATGCATAAGTGATGAAGAACCGATTTTAATTACAATTCTTTTTTTATCCTTTAACAATTCTCTTGAGTATCCCATATTTCCTCACATTCTTACAATTAGTTAATTATTATTAATATTAAAACATTTTACACTATCCTACGATAAACTGCAATGCGTATTTAAGGCAATTTTTTCCGCAACCTTAATTCCATCAACTGCCGCAGATGTTATTCCACCTGCATATCCTGCCCCTTCGCCACACGGATACAAGCCTTTCACGGAAGCCTGAAGACTTTCTGCATCCCGCAGTATTCTTACAGGACTTGAAGTTCTGCTCTCAACTCCCGAAAACACCGCATCTTCCATGTCAAAGCCTTTAATCATGCTGCCAAAATGCGATACACCTTCTATAATTGCCTCGTTAATATATTCCGGAAGCACTTCCCTTAAATTAGCAAAGTCATATTGCCCCTTTATACCCGGTGTAACCCTGCCAAGTTTAGTTGATTTCCTGTTCTTGCAATAATCTCCTAACAACTGAACAGGCACTGCTCCCTTTGCTGCTTCATAAGCACTTTTTTCTAATTCTTGCTGAAAATGCACTCCATCAAGTACATCAAACCCAAAATCGTCAGGTGTTACCGTCACAATAAGAGCACTGTTTGCATTATCACCGTCTCTTTTTGAATAACTCATACCATTAACAGCAAGTCTCCCCTGCTCCGAAGAAGCATTTACCACATAACCGCCCGGACACATACAAAACGAATATACACCTCTTCCTTTGCCGGTCTGGCAGGTAACTTTATAATCGGCAGCAGGCATCACGCACTCACAATCTCCATATGCATTATTATCAATAAGCCCCTGTGGATGTTCAATACGGAGACCAACAGCAAATGCTTTAGGTTCCATACCAATATTCGCTTTTTTATTAATCATCTCAAATGTATCTCTGGCACTGTGTCCTATTGACAGACAAAGAGAATCACAACACATTTCCGATTCTTCTTTCGTCCTTGTGTTAACAATTTTTACACCTTTCAGAACATTTTCCTTAATAATCAGGTCAGTTATCTTAGTATTAAAGTATATCTCTCCACCGGATGCTATAATAAACTCACGTATATTTTTGACAACCTTAGCAAGAACATCCGTACCGATATGAGGCTTGTTTACATAAAGGATAGAGGAATCCGCACCAAAGTTAACAAATTCGTTAAGCACTTCTTTTATACGGCCTGTAGGGTCCTTAATCATAGTATTAAGCTTACCATCAGAAAATGTACCGGCGCCCCCTTCTCCAAACTGCACATTGGACTCAATATCAAGTTCGCCCGTTTCCCAAAACTTATTTACAGTCTCTGTTCTTTCTTCCACTGATTGCCCACGCTCAAGCACAATAGGACAAAAACCTGCCCTTACAAGTTTAAGTGCTGCAAAGATTCCTGCTGGACCAAAACCGCCAATTATCACTTTCTTCTTGCTTGCCAACAGTAGTTCTTTTTCATTTAACACCACCGGAAACTCATACTTAGTATCCGATGCAATAATAATATCCTTTGGAAGCTTTACATTCCCTTTTTCAATGGCTGATTTAAGCAATGCAACAATCTTACTAATATCACATCCTTTGACACTTTCAATATCAACCGAATACACATAATATATCCGAGGCTTATGTCTTGAGTCAATAGAACGTTTAGTAATCTTATACACAATATCATCCTGGCTTTTCACCGGTGAAGCCACACCTTTTAAAGCCTTAATTCTGCATAGTTCATTAAACTTCTTTGTAACCTCTTTCGCAACATATGCACTTTCCGTATTCACTTCAACCTTAATCTGATTAATTCGAATAGAATATGTTGTCATATAATTTCCATCCTTTATCTGATATTCATTGCAGCATTAAGGCCGGCAACAAATCCGCTGCTCCATGCCCACTGAAGGTTATAGCCTCCACACATGCCATCAACATCCAATATTTCTCCAGCAAAATATACACCATCTGCAAGGTGAGACGCCATAGTACTTGCATTAACTTCACTTAACACAACTCCCCCCTGACATATCTGACCGCTCTCAAACCCTTTAAATGAAATAATATTAAAGCAAAAATATTTTAATTCATCTATAATATTATTAATCTGTGTTAATTTTAGGGTTTCAACTGATGCATTAATATCTATATGTATATTCTTGCAGGCTGCATATACAAGTTTTTTGTTAACAATCCCCGCAAAAAACTGCTCAACGCTCTTTGTTGTTTCGCATTCCTTACGTATTCTTACATCATTATACAATTCTTCCTTACTTATATCCGGAATCATATCTATTATTGCTTTAACGGACTTTCCTTTATCCACAGCCTCCACTGCATACCTGCTAATCTGAAACACCGGAATACCGCTAATTCCGTAATCCGCATACTGAATCTCTCCAATATCCGAACTCACACAAACATCATCCACATACAGCATAACTTTGCCGGTACTTCTTACCCCGGCCATAGATTTACATAAATTGTTATCGCTTATAAGCTGGACCAATGCCGGTAATGGTTTCTTTACCGTATGACCAAACTTCTTTGCAATCTTGTAACCCGAACCATCTGAGCCTGTCTTAGGTGCAGCTTTGGAACCGGTAGCAATTATAATATTAATAACCGATATCCCCACCTTATTGTCAGTTTCATCTTCTGCCAAAACCATATCGTATGTATTATCACTGACCTTATTAATCTCAGATGCCCTGCACCTAAGATAAACTGATATTCCCAATCTCTCCACTTCCAACCTAAGCGCCTCCTGTAATGATGCCGCTGTTTCTGAATGCGGATACACATAACCGGCTCTCTCCTTATGCCACACTCCGAGTTCTTTAAAAAACTCAATAGTTGCATTCTGGTCAAACATATCAAGCACCTGACCCACAAACTCTTTATTGTCATTCTGAAATTTACTTATATCCATATCAAGATTAGTAAAATTACATTTGCCGTTACCGGTCTGTAATATCTTACTTCCCAATCTTGCTGTATGCTCAACTATAGCTACTCTCGCGCCATTACGGGCAGCAGTTATGGCGGCCATCATTCCTGACGCACCGCCCCCTATAACCACACAATCATATCTGTTCTCAATCTGCATAGCCTTGTAAGAATTCATATAGACTATCCTCTCCTGTTATTTCCATACCCATCTTAAGCTCCCCTAACACTTCCTCAGGAACACTCTTCGTATCAATACGGGCATAGTCGTAAAAATCACCGTTTTCCTTATAAATAGTTATAATATCATTATCCAGTTTAAGATAAAAAAGCTTCTTGTCCTCTTCCACTTTAACCTCTGCATTATTTACATCGTATGCAGAAACATTTTCATGCACATCAACCGTCCTGTTATCATCAGTGATAAATGTGTCTGTTTCCGGAACCACATCGTTATCATCATTAGAACGGGTATACTCTCTAATTGCAAATAAAAGCAGTGCCAACACAACCAATACAGCAGCCCCGATAGCTACTGCTATTTTTTCATTTTTGTCCATAACCTTTCAGCAAACTTATGCTGCCTCCCGGTATCATTATTGACAAAAAAATTAAAATTTATCAAAACTGTGCGGTAAAAGTTCTGAAAGAGTATATTCTTTCACACCACTGTCAGAATCTAAAACAACTGTACTGTCCTTAGACATAAACTCCGACATAACCTGCCTGCAAATACCACAAGGATATGTAATTTCACCTTTGCAGGAAACTATTGCAATTGCCAAAAGCTCACGCTCTCCTTCTGAAACTGCTTTAAATATAGCAGTTCTTTCTGCACAGTTAGTTGCCCCATAAGAAATATTTTCTATATTACAGCCTGTGTATATCTTTCCGCTTTGTGCAAGCACCGCCGCACCGACCTTAAAGCCTGAATATGGTGCATAGGCATGTTTCATTACAGCTTTTGCACTCTTTATCAGCCTTTTCTTCAAATCATCTGAAACCGCTATGCTTTGCCTGGCACACTCACCATCATCTCTTGTAATTCCGAGCATCGTAAGAACCTCTTCCTGCTTTGCCTCCATAACCTTTGCCTCATCCTCTTCCATATGGTCATACCCAAAGAGGTGCATCATACTGTGTGCCACCAAAAATGCCAGCTCTCTTTTTGTAGAGTGTCCGTAGCTTTCCGCCTGTTCAAAAACTTTCTCAACGGAAATCACTATATCTCCAAGCATAAGCTCCCCGGTATCGGGATTAAAATAACTTCCCGGATCCATATCAAACTCATCCTGTAATGCATCAAAATCCCCCGGTGTAACATAATCAATCATCGGAAACGACAAAACATCCGTCGGTCTGTCCACCTCCCTATAATCTCTGTTAATCTCATGAATAGACGCATTATCCGTTAAAGTAACATTAACCTCAGCCTCATATGGACATCCAACATAATCAACGGAACCCTCTATAACCTTAGTTATAATATCTTCATAATCAAGTTTAATATCTATGTCTGTTTCGTACTCTATATTAATCGTCATGATTTACCGCCTTTCTTATCCTTGTGCCTGTCCTCTCTGTGTGACTTATCTTTGTCCTTATCTTTGTACTTACTCTGCCTTGTCTCGTATTCCTCATAAGCCTTAACAATCTTTTGAACAAGCGGATGTCTCACAACGTCCTGATTAGTAAGCTTCACAAAACCAATCTCATCAACCTTCGACAAAACCTTAATAGCTACATCCAGACCTGAAACTGTTCCCTGTGGCAAATCCTTCTGTGACTGGTCACCTGTGATAATAACCTTCGAACCGAAACCAATTCTTGTAAGAAACATCTTCATCTGTGCAGGTGTAGTATTCTGTGCCTCATCCAATATAATAAATGCATTGTCCAAAGTACGACCTCTCATATAAGCAAGAGGTGCAACTTCTATAAGCCCTTTTTCCATATTAGCCGCAAAACTTTCCGCACCCATAATCTGATAAAGAGCATCATACAACGGCCTAAGATACGGGTCAACCTTACTCTGCAAATCTCCCGGAAGGAAACCAAGTTTCTCGCCGGCCTCAATAGCCGGTCTTGTAAGAATAATTCTACTCACTTCGTTATTCTTAAATGCATTGATTGCCATAGCCATTGCAAGATATGTTTTTCCTGTTCCAGCCGGTCCCAGACCAAAATCAATCATCTTCTCCCGTATCTGGTCCACATTATACTT
>JAFQIQ010000072.1 GCA_017397445.1 Lachnospira sp. | reverse complement strand
TACTTTATATCACTGGTTACTGCATCGAAATAAGCCATCTCATCATAAGACATACCAATTGAATCTGAATTCATTATCTTAACATAGTTCACATCTTCCTTAGCAGGAACATACGAAACGACTGCCTTGGCAGCAACAACAACTAATATTCCAAGAACAACTGCTCCACCCCAGCCTGACACAACCGATAAAAATGTACTCTTATACTTAAATGCCTTTTTAACCGAAGCATATTCATATATAACAACAACAGCCATACTTACCATTAAGCTCGTTAATACAGACGTAACAAATGATATCTTCATCTCTTCGCTCAAATCTGTCCTGTTATATGCATCAGCGATAACCTGAATTATTCCTACAGATGCAATACTTGCTGCAACAATTGCTTTAACTACAAATGCGACCTTATTACTGCCCAATGCTTTACCTGCTGCTTCACTCTTCCTAACCTTAAAAAGAACAAAGCCTAAAACTATATAAATCACTGCAAGTACCAATGTATATACATTGGATTCAATGGATAAAAACAATTGTTGTGCACTTATCGCCCTAATTTCCATAAATGTCATCATAACCCACGACGCCACAATATTCTGTGAATGGCTAATAAATGAAATGGCATTTTCTGCAGGCACCATCATAGTCATCTGCTGTACTGCACCGGTAACTATCTGAATAATACCTCTTGGAAGTAACAATATAAGTCCCGAAATCACAATATTATTAATTACATTTCCTGTTATTGCGCATCCGACAGAAAATACTGCTATAACAAGCAAGCTTCCAATAAACACTGACAGATGCATTCTAAACAATGTATAGAAGTCCACTCTGAAGTACTCAGCCATTACCGTATATGCTATAACATTGGCCACATATGATACCGCAAGTATTATAAATACCCAGACTATAACAGCCAATAATCTGCTTATATACAAACAATTTCTCGAATATGACAAAGAATGATAAAAATCACTCATTTTTCTGTCATTAAGAAACTTTAATACGCTCATTGTAAGCAATGGAGCAAACAGTAAAAACACAAAACATAAAAAGAAATATTCTGACACAATCTCAACTGTTACAGCATGGCTTACAATTTCATCTCCCCCCATACTTTCCAGCATCATTCCATTTTCCATTGCATTGAATATATTCGGAACAATACTCAGACCAACCATAAGAAGTGTCCCTATAATACCAATCGCTCTTATCTGCTTGAAGGTTTCAAAAAAAAGATTAAAACTGAAAATTTTCTTACTGTTCATTATTCTCCCCCTCCAAAATCTCATCAAAATTGTAACCCAGTGCTTCCATCTCGTATGTAAACACTTCTTCCAAAGTCAGCGGTAACACATCAACAACCACCGGATTCATAGCCTTTAACTTAGCCGCACACTCTTCTCTGTCACCGCTCATAATCATATTGGCAACTGAGCCCTCCTGATGATACTTTACAATTGTAAAATCTTCAAATCTGCTCTTGTCGAAGTTATCCTTGAAAGCAATCTGAACCTTAAACTGTGATGTTTTAAGGTCGAGCACATCACTGTCAAGCACCATACCGCCCTTATGTAATAACGCTAAGTGATCACACAAATCTTCCAATTCTCTAAGAGAATGGGATGTCACTATAACTGTTGAGTTAAACTCTGCAACATCATTACATATAAGTTTCTTTACAAGACCTCTCATAACAGGGTCCAATCCATCAAATGTTTCGTCAAAGAACATATATTTAGCCCTTGTACAAAGTGCAAGAATAATAGCCACCTGTCTCTTCATACCCTTTGAAAAGTTTGCAATGTTCTTTCTTGGATTAAGCTCAAAAACTTCTGTAAGTTTCTTAAACCTTTCCATGTCAAATCTGTCAAATATGGCACTATAAAACTTAGCCATACGATTCATAGTTGCTCCCGGCAGGAAAAACAATTCATCTGCCACAAACACTACCTTTCCCTTCGCTTTAGGATTCTCATAAACACTCTCATCATCAATATAAGCGACACCTTTATCCGCTTTATACACACCAGACAACACCCTAAGAAATGTTGATTTACCGGCACCATTGGAGCCAACCATTCCATAGATGCAACCATCTTGAATATTGCAGCTCACACTGTCCAAAGCAATAAAATCTTCAAATTGCTTAGACACACCCTCTACTCTAATCATTCTGTCTCCCTTCCACCAACAATCACATTATGCAATTATCAGCTTACACTTCAACGTTCTTGTAAACAGTTTCCACTGTTTCAATTACTTCTTCTTTCGTTACACCGGCATACGCCAATTCTGTGATAATCTCGGTAAGATTTTCAATCTTCCCTCTGGATTTCTCTCCTACCAATTCAGTTGCATTGTCCGAAACAAACGAACCTTTGCCCGGAACCGTGACAATCAAGCCCCGTCTGTCAAGCTCCGTATACGCTTTCTGAATGGTATTAGGATTAATTGAAAGCTTTATTGATAAGCTTCTTACTGAAGGCATCTTATCCCCCGACTTCATAACACCTATCAATACCTGCTCCTCTACCTGCTTGATTATCTGCTCATAAACCGGTATCCGAGACATAAGGTCAATCACAAACATAAACAAGCCTCCTTTTCATAACCGTACTAGTTGTGTTAGTACAGTTGTTATTCTTAATATAGTTCATACGGAAGAATTTGTCAATAAAAATTTCGAGAAATTAGACAAAAATTTATGATAACGATAATAGCGGAAGTGTATACCTTACAGACACGCTCTCGCTTAGCTACAGTCTATAAGGTATACACTTCCGCCCTACCGCCACATACATTTTTTCTAATCGCTTTTAATCAATAGCTGACATGGATTCTACCGGATTGAATTGGATTATTCTGTATATTGGATATATCATGGTGACTGCTGTCGTGATTATAATTGCAACCACCACTACTAAACACATGGTGATGTTAAAACTTAACATAGTTGCAAACTGTCCCCCTGCAAGTCTTATCACGACATATATTCCTACAAATATTAATAATGCGATCACTATTAGAGATACGATATTTTGAACAATCTCCATAATAATACGAAAGTTACTCATGCCAAAAGTCTTGCGTATCGCCAACTCTTTTCTCCTTTGTATTATCCAGAACTTTGACATCACCATACAATTAAGTATACAGAATATGTAAACAATCACATTGACACGTATATTTTCTCTTGCCAATGTACTTTCCATTGTGCTTGCTCCCATCGAATTTACTATTTTGCCACTAACTACTGCCGTTGGATCGAGACTCATAATATTGCTGTATACCGACTTATAAGCTTCCTGCAACGCATTTTCATTACTAGACAACTCCAATGTATAACTACGATTTGATATTATCGTTTTAAGCGTTTCCTTTCCCATGCATTCTATACTCATAACTATCTTATAATCCCAGTAGTCTGATACCTCACTACCGATAATTCCACACACTTCATACACCTCTCCCCCAATTGTAATCCAATGCTTCCCATTCTCCTCATAAGCATATTGGTATTTATCCCGGCCGAGAGCAACTAACTTTTTCCCCTTATCTGTGTTCTTAGTTCCCGGAATATATCCATCCAACATTTTGTATGGTAGTTCTTCGTTAATTGCCAATAAAACTTCCGTTCTTGTATTTACTCCCGCTTCAGCCACATCTAACGATAACTTTCCTGCAAGTAACAAATTACCATCTGACACATTGCACCCTGCATCCGTAAATATATCTGACTGATTTACAGTAGTAGCATTAATTTCAATTCGTTCCTTATATATCGCTTCCAACCTATCATTTTCTTTCTCGTAAGCTTTATTATATATCCCTAAAGCACCAAATATAGCAAAAAACATAACCAGTTGTCCTATAACAAAAAACACCGCCGTAAGCTTGTACCTAAATATTCCTTTGACATACCTAATAGCTACACTCATCTTTCACCACCTCATAATTCTACTTTCGGTCATATACCAGACTAACTAACGATTCCTTACCTATAAGGTACACTGGCAATGCACTAGAAACACTTACCATAACCATAACAACCCCTACAAATATAATTGGTATGTATACATTGTGTGGAACAAAATCCTGAAGATACAAAACCTGCGAAATATATGTACTCTCCTTCGGAATCAAAGTTCCAAATATCTCTATCTGTCTGATTATCCATACAGATACCGCTGCAACAATATACACTAAAGCATTCTGCAAGATAATAATCCCATTAACATCCTTCTTCCTTACACCACATACCATCATTACTCCAAACTGTGACTTGTTCATAAGAGAATATATAACACTTGAAGCCGAAACTGAAACTATTGCAAGTAACGTCAACAGCACTGCCGCTACAAAAACCTTATCTTCGCTTATATTCGTTTCAGTCAATACCTTATCAGCTTCTTCTCCGATATTAAACACACCTGCCCCTATCTTATTATCAATCGCATGATTTACTATAGTCTTCTGTATCTTATCATTATCCTCAATATCAGCAACATAGTACACCACACTGGCTTCCCCCATGGAATTATCGTACCGCTCATATCTTTCAGTAAGCAATATACCGCTATTATCCAAGGTATAGGCATCCCCTCCAAAAGAGCCCCCCAGTAATACATCTGCATTCTGAGGCCACGCAGCTCCTTTTTCAAGGAATCCGGCTACTACACAATCTTCACCTTCATAAAAATACGACATTTGAAATATTGTGCCTATCTCCACTACATCTTTGTATCTGCACCCTAATAAAACTGGCTCATACGCTCCCCAATCTCTATTAAGTGCCTCTCTTTGCTCTGCGGTCATTTTCAAGTTTCCCAATGACTCCAACTGCTTTTCAGCACAGATAACCGTTACACTCTCTGCTCCTTTTATTCCGCTTACTGTAATATCTGTATAATAACCACAGCCTTTCACGCCCTCTAAACTACGTACATACTTTTTAATCATATCTGAATCTTCACTGGTTGCAGCCTTGTCCATAACCTTTATATAATTGACATCTTCTATTTCCACTCCAAACTCATTAACAACACGATTAATTCTATATCGGCTGCTATAATAATTTTGTAGCACTTCATCAATCATATAAAAAGACATCAGACACATAACAAGAAGCAATATTGTTGTAAACACATTTTTTGTATATATACGCCATAAAAGGATTAAAATATTATATAATTTCATAGTTTTACCCCTTATTTATGGACTTATAAACCTGTCCATATTATTCTTTTTCCAAGCCTGATAATCTGTTTCAGAAGTAACCGAATAAGTATCAGAACCATGAATGTTATATGTATACTCTGTAGATTTATCAAACTCAAACTCCACAATATACTGCACAAAATCTCCCATCTTATCCATAGCTTTGTAATCAATATAATAAACGCCTGTTTTATCAACTTTTTTTGATGTAATTAACTGGCAATTACTGTAATTACTATTCTCACACATTTCTAACAGCTTATCATAACGCACTCTTTGAAACGATAATTTTTCTCCAACATACTCATTCCACATTTGCCTAGTTATCCCATATATGTTCACTGTTAATTGTGGTACATCTTCATAAAAATCTTCATATAGAGCCAATGAAACTGCACGTACATCCATTTTATCAGCCAATATATTAATTTCCCGATCCTCAGTTTCTGAATAGTTTTCGTATCCTTCCAGTATTAATTGCTTCGGATTATTCTCCCTCTTTCCATCATAGAATTTGGGCTGTGTATTATGTGCTGCAAAGAAAGCATTCGCAGCTATTTTAGCCTCTGTTGTCCCCACAGGCTTATTTACATCACGATAAATCTTTGTTCTATACCAACTTCTCACATCATCATAAAAATATGTAACTCCCGGTATTCTTGAATTTACATAAGGCACATAACACCAGCCTTCATCACCTAACGCCTCATTCAAAACAAGTTTTTCATACCCATTAACAATCTCCACTTCTTCCTGTATAATCTCTGCCTGTGTCAAATCACTTACTATAGTTTCAGGATTTTCAAGTGCTTCATCTGCCCCATTATGGACTGACTCTTGCTTACTACATCCCACCATTGCCATTAAACACAAAATTCCTAATACCCTTGATACATTTTTTATCTTCATAAATAACACCCTCCTACATCAGTAAATTCTCCAGACACCTTGCCCTTTGTATCTACATACGTAATAAACTTTAATACGGTTGAAGACAATTGCAATATTTATTTATGAAATTTTTATCAAAAAACGAGCCAGGCACGGCACTTTCGCACCATCCCTGACTCGTCAGAATAATTTTATTCAGTTTAGAGTGTTTTCACCCCACTAAGAATTAGTTCTCAGCTTTCTTTACAAGTGCCTCGTACTTAGCCTTAGCATTAGCCTCAGCCTGACCGAACAACTCAGCTGCCCTCTCAGGATTCTGCTTCTGAAGGTTGATGTAACGGCTCTCACCCATGATGAACTCCTGATAATCCTTTGTAGGAGCCTTGCTGTCAAGTGTGAATGGATTCTCGCCATTAGCTGCCTTTCTTGGGTCAAATCTGAACAAATGCCAGTAACCTGACTGTACAGCCAACTTCTCCTCTTCCATAGCCTTTGACATACCCTTACGGATACCATGGTTGATACATGGAGCATAACCGATAATAAGTGATGGACCATTGTAGCTTTCAGCTTCCTGAATAGCCTTTACACACTGGTTCATATCAGCACCCATAGCGATCTGTGCTACATAGATGTA
>JAFQIQ010000071.1 GCA_017397445.1 Lachnospira sp. | reverse complement strand
TAGAAGATGGTGCGAATATTGATTATACATACAGATACTATGATTATAATAATCAGAAATTTTGCGATGAAGCCATTGATTGCGGAATGTACCAGATATATATTGATGTGAATTTGAACGAGGATTATGCAGCTGTGACAGGGATTAATGATTATTATAACTGGTATTATTACATTACTCAGTGTGCTGTTAATAATGCAGATATTTCGGGAATTGATGCACCGGTTGCAGGAGAGAAAATTGACAGCGAAGTGATTGTGGATGAAAAGTTTACTGTCATAGCTGTTGACTGGTACGATTCATTTGGCTGGAGAGCCGGTGAGACAGCTGATTATGATACGGTTTATAAGGTTCAAGTTACCCTTAAATGTACAGATAATTATAAGTTTGGTGATGAAGTGACTGCTACTGTTAATGGTAAAGAAGCTACGGCTTCTGCAGACAATTATCTGTATGTTTATTACACATTTGATGCAACTGAAGCGGAATGGATTTATGGCGACGGTAATGGTGACGGCGAGATTGATATTATTGATGCGGTTCTTGTGAAACAGTATATTGCAGGTATGAATGTAGATATTAATCTTGATGCCGGTGATGTTAATTGCGATGGCATGGTCGACATAAAGGATGCGGTTAAGCTGATGAAGCATATGGCAGGCATGGACGTAGAGTTAGGTGCAACAGATTAATAATATATGCTTTTTACAATGTTGAGTATGTGATATAATGGATGTGGGTATTGTGTGATACCTTGAAAATAATAAAGGATAGAAGGGCGCAATAATGAAAAGAGTGAATATTATAAGAAAACTGGCATTGGCTATGGTGATGGTGATGGTTTTTGTGTCAGTGGGCACATGGGTTAATGTGGAAAATGCTTATGCTGCGGATTCGGATTGGACAATAAGCACTAATGACACAGGAGTTACGATAGTTAAGTATAATGGAAGTGATGCTGATATAACAATTCCGTCTACTATTAATGGCTCTAAGGTTACGCAGATTGGTAATGGAAGTTATGATATATTTTATCGTAAGGAGTCTTCTGTAACATCGGTTACCCTGCCACAACAAAATGTTATTCTTAATAAGAACGCATTCAATGGCTGTTCAAATATTACAACAGTTAATAATTCCGAGTATGTCACAGAGATAGGTGTTGGATGCTTTGCCGGATGTACAAATTTAACCGGATTTAAATTTTCTGACAGTATCACCGGATTAGGTGACTCATCGTTTAGAAATACAGGCCTGAAAGAGGTTGTGTTGCCGGCTAATGTAACATTTTTAAGATTATATGTGTTTGGAAATTGTTCCTCTTTGACCAAGGTTACAGTGCTGAATTCAGAGTTAGCTTATAAGGACAATACTATATTTTCAGGCTCTTCAGTGACACTTTATGCAGCTGCAGGGTCGACAACTGAAACCTACGCAAGTGCTAATGGACATGGTTTTGTAGTGTATACAGGTGATTCGGGTGGAACCGGGGGTGATTCAGGAGAATCGGGTGGTTCAGGCGGTTCTGGCGGAGAAGGTGATATAACCGGAGGTTCCGATACTTGTGATCACAACTGGGTGTTTAAATCACTTAAGCAAACAGCTACCTGTGTGCAGGAACGTGCAGAGAATCAGAAGTGTACAAGATGTGGTGCAACGAGAGTATATACATATTCGGGGACTATGATTGCACATAAGATGAGCGATTATACAATAGTGGTAAGTCCGTCAGCTACAAGAAATGGATATAAAGTGGCGACATGTTCTATGTGTGGTTATGAGGACAAGGTTATATTGCCGGCTTATGGTTCCGGAACAACTACAGTGATTTATGGCGATTGTAATGGCAATTCGGTGGTCGATACGGCAGATGCGGTTATGATTAAGCAACATCTGGCGTCTATGTCGGTTAATATTGATATGGATGCTTCTGATGTAAATGCAGACGGCGTTGTAAATATAAGTGATGCCGTAAAACTGATGAAACATTTGGCTGGTGTTGAAGGTGTTGAATTGGGAAAAGCGTAAAAATGTACTTTTAAAGATACAATTTTTATGTTATAATGAACTTGGGTTTATTTATCGGTTTATATAACATTGAAAGATAAGAGGTTTGATGATGAGAAAATTTGGTGCGTTGAAGAAGCTGGCACTCTTTATTGTGACAGTTATGGTTTTTGTGTCAGTTGGCACTTGGAACAATGTGGAAAATGCATATGCGGCGGATTCGGATTGGACGATAAGTACCAATGATACCGGAGTTACAGTGGTAAGATATAACGGAAGTTCAACCAATGTAACGATTCCGTCTACTATTAATGGAAGCAAGGTTACGCAGATAGGTAATGAGAGTTATAGCATATTTTATCGCAAGGAAACTACGATAAAGTCAGTAACATTGCCAGCTCAGGGTGTTGTTCTTAATAAGAATGCATTTAATGGCTGTTCGAATCTTACAACTGTTAATAATTCAAGCTATGCAACGCTGATTGGTGTCGGATGTTTCGCCGGTTGCAAAAGTCTGACAAGTTTTTCGTTTTCTAATAGTATTACTGTTCTTGGTGATTCGGCATTTAGAAATACAGGATTGAAAGAAGTCACGTTGCCAAGCAGTGTAAAGTCGTTAAGATTGTATGTGTTTGGTAATTGTTCATCTTTAAAGAAGGTTACAGTATTAAATTCATCATTGGACTATAAGGATAATACTATATTTAGCGGAACATCGGGTGTTACGCTTTATGCGGCATCGGGGTCTACAACGCAGAGTAAGGCTGGAGCATTAGGTTGCAGTTTTGCTGTGTATTCAGGAAGTTCTTCAGGAGGTTCATCATCTGGAGGTTCCTCAGGCAGTTCTTCGTCTGGAGGTTCGTCAGGCAGTTCTTCCGGAAGTGGCAGTTCGGCATCCGGTGGTTCATCTTCTTGTGATCATAATTGGGTTTTTAAGTCGTTAAAGCAGTCGGCTACATGTGTTCAGGAGAAAGCAGATAATCAGAAATGCAGTAAGTGTGGTGCCACAAGGGTTTTTACATATTCAGGCACTAAGATTGCACATAAGATGAGTGATTATCGTGTTGTTGTAAGTCCTTCTGCAACCAGGGATGGTTACAAGGTTGCTACTTGTTCTATGTGCGGATATGAAGAGCGAATTACATTGCCGGCATATGGTTCATCAGGTAGCGGCAGTTCAGGAGATGCATCCGGAGGAAGTTCTTCTTCAGGCGGTTCATCAGGTAGCGGAAATACATCGGGAGACAGTGGGTCAGGTTCAGGTGGCTCAGGCAGTTCGGGAGACTCAGGAAGTTCAGACGGTTCTACAAGTAGCGGAAGTTCCGGTAATGCATCGGGCAGTGGAAATTCATCATCCGGTGGAACTTCTGGTGGCAGTAGTTCGTCAGGCAATAGTGGTTCAGGTTCTACAAGTGGTGGAAGTTCCGGTGGTTCCGGTAATTCGGGAAATGGTTCTAACAGTGGCAATTCAGGTGATTCATCTAATGGTGGTGGAAATGGTGATGTTCAGCAGAGTACAGGAAGTCAGTTGAGCGGAGTCGAGAACCTTATTAATCCAACAGAGACAAAGACAGAACCTGTAAAGCAGATACCATTGCCGCTTATTATTGGTGTTGTGGTGGTTGTCCTTGGAATAGGATATTTTGTTATTAGAAAAAGACAGTAAGATAAGCAGTCGGGGTGACTGAGGGATGAGATAAAAATATATACTGTGTTAGGAGTTGCCTATGAAATTAAACGAATTAGAAGTTGGCGATAATGTCATATTACAAGTTAATTTTAATGACAAGTTTGCAGATTTTCCTTCAGTTGTGGTAAAGACCGATAAAGAAGGCATATTCATTGAGGCTGTAAAGGTTAATGATAAGGTTGTTGGATTTTCAAGTGCTAATGTAGCTATTGATTTGTACAATGTAAGAGCTGAAAAACCACCGATGATATGGAAAAGAGTAGCATGTACTACAGTTACTGTCGGAGGTAAGGTGCAATATTATATTGTTGCATCCGGAGAAGGTTATGAGAGTAACAGAAGAGAAGCATTCAGACTTTTTGTCGGTATTGCGGGAATTGCACAGCTTGGAGTTAACAAGAAGGCTGTGGATGTAATTGTTAAGGATGTAAGTGAAACAGGTTTTTCTTTCGTGTCAGAGTATGATATGGGGGAGATTATTAATTCACCTGTTCGTCTTGTTTTTGAAGATATGGACCGCAATTATAGTCTTATGGGAATAGTTGTTCGAAAAGTAATTATTGCTGAGAGGAAGATAGTGTATGGTTGCAAGCTTAGTGTAGAGAATTTCGAGCTTGTCAGATACATTAACTTTAAACAGAGACAACAGTTGCAGATGAATAAAGATAATGCGGCTTCAAGGATGAGAGATCAGTTACAGCAGGCTTTGGCAGAAGGTAATATTGCAAAGGCTAATGCGGCGGCAAAGCTGGCTGCCTATGATGGCAAGAGTAATCTTAAACCACATCCTAATGGTGGCAGAAAGATTGATACTGTGAATGATAAGTCTGAGAGAAGAGATGTGTTTAAAGATTCGCATTCAGGAAAGAATCTTTAGTGTTGAGATAGGCACCTGATGGCTAGATAAAGAATTGAGGTGGTTCCGGTGACAGCAGGGTTTGACAAGAGCAGTAAGAATGACAGGATGTATGAAAAGATAAAGATATGTTCATTCTGCGGTGTTCATATGAATTACATATATGGAGAAATGTTTCAGTGTCCGGCATGCGGAAGAAAAGAACGTACCGATTTCGGTAAAGTGCGGGAATTCTTAGAGATTGCGGGACCGCAACCGGCAGTGATAATTTCTGAAGAAACCGGAGTTCCATTGAAGGTTATTGATAAATTCTTAAGAGAAGGCAGGGTGGAGATTCCTGATGGTTCCCCTGTATATATAAGATGTCAGGGGTGCGGTACGGATATTAGGTACGGCCGTTTTTGTCCGGATTGTATGCTTAGGTTAAGTAAGAGCTTACAACATGCAATGTTGGCACCGGAAGTGGGAGAAAAACCACGTACTAATTCCGGAAGAATGCATACGTTGGAGCTTAAGGACACATTTGGCCGCATACGCAAGGAACGAAAAGAAAATAAAGATAAAAAAGAGAAAAAGGAAGAGTGGTGAGCTCTTCCTTTTGGTGTATAAGGAACTGATAATTAAAGGAGAACCGCAGGCTGTTGTAAACAATAACCTGCGGTTCTTAATATGGTTAGGAATAAATCCTTATTAATTAAAGATTAAAACCAAAGTATCTTACAGCATTGTTGTAAGAGATACCCTTAACAATCTTCTCAAGAGCCTTTTCATCAGCAGGGTATTCACCGTTCTCAACCCATCCGCCGATAAGTTCGCACATAATTCTTCTGAAGTACTCATGTCTTGTGTAAGACAAGAAGCTTCTTGAGTCTGTAAGCATACCGATGAAGTTACCGAGTAAGCTTAAGTTTGCAAGACTTGTCATCTGATTCTGCATACCAACCTTGTGATCGTTGAACCACCAAGCTGAACCCTGCTGAATCTTGCCAACAGCCTTAGAATCCTGGAAGCATCCAAGAACTGTACCGATAGCAGCGTTAACTGAAGGGTTAAGAGAGTAGATGATAGTCTTTGGGAGCTCGTCTGTGATGTTGAGTGCATTAAGGAACTGAGCCATCTCAGCAGAGCAGTCATATGTGTTGATGCAGTCATAACCTGTATCAGGTCCTAACTGATTGTATCTTAATGTGTTGTTATCACGGATAGTGCCGTAGTGAAGCTGCATTACCCAGTTCATTCTGTTGTATTCCTTACCTACGAATACCATAAATGCTGTCTTAAACTTGTTCATCTCTTCAACAGTAACAGCCTCGCCTGCAAATCTCTTAGCGAAGATTGCTTCGATTTCCTCATCTGTGTATGGCTTGTACATAACATACTCGAGAGCGTGGTCAGATACTGAGCAACCCATAGAAGCGAAGAATTCCATACGGTTCTTTAAAGCATCCTTCAAAGTAGCGAAAGAGTTGATAGCAACACCGCTTACGTCTGAAAGAGTCTTTAAGTAATCAAGGTACTCAGGCTTCTCAAGGTTCATAGCCTTGTCAGGTCTCCAAGCTGGGAGTACCTGTACATCGAATGTGTCATCCTCAGCTATCATCTTGTGCCACTCAAGTGAGTCAACAGGGTCATCTGTTGTACAGATAAGTGTAACATTAGACTGCTTAATAAGGTTTCTAACTGACATGTCAGCTTCAGCAAGCTTTGCATTACAAATGTTCCAAACTTCCTCAGCTGTATCGCCGTTAAGAATACCGTTGTAACCGAAATATCTCTGTAACTCAAGGTGACTCCAGTGATAGAGTGGGTTACCGATAGCCATCTCAAGAGTTTCAGCCCACTTCTGGAACTTCTCTCTGTCTGATGCATCACCTGTGATGTACTTTTCATCAACGCCGTTTGTTCTCATCTGACGCCACTTGTAGTGGTCGCCACCAAGCCATACCTGTGTAATATTCTCGAACTTTCTGTCCTCAGCGATTTCTCTTGGGTTGATGTGGCAGTGGTAATCCAATACCGGCATCTTAGCAGCATAATCGTGATAGAGATGCTGTGCTGTAGGTGTTGAAAGTAAGAAATCCTTGTCCATAAACTGTTTCATGGTTCATCCTCCTGAAAAAATTCATATCTTAATAGTGTAATATGTAATAGTGCATAAAATGTACGCTTTATTATGACATTTTATTAAAAAAATAAAAAAATGTGCAAAAAAATGTCGCAAATGTACCCACTTACATATTGATAAATTTATTATACAATGCTATTATAATAAAAACAAGTGCGATGTTTTATTTTATTCCTATATACATAAGCACTTTTGTTTGAATACCAATTACTGGCGGGCTGTATAAGTCCGACCAAGAAAAAGGAGAATTTTATAATGCAGAGATTAAACAAGAGTATTACACATGCAGTTGACAGACCTGTAAAGGTTATGCAGTTCGGCGAGGGTAATTTCCTTAGAGCATTCGTTGATTATATCTTCGATGTTACTAATGAAAAGACAGATTTCAACGGTGGCGTTGTTATCGTTAAGCCTATCGAGTTCGGCACATTGGAGAGATTCCATGATCAGGAATGCCAGTACACACTTCAGTTGAGAGGTTTCGAGAACGGACAGCCAAAGGAGATTACACGTCAGATCACATCTGTAGTTGATGCTGTTGCAGCAATCGAGGATTATGATAAGTTTATGGAGTATGGTACATGCGAGACACTTCGTTTTATCGTATCTAACACAACAGAGGCAGGTATCGTATTTGATGCAACAGATGATTTCAATGCATGCCCTCCTAAGACATATCCAGGTAAGCTTACAAAGCTTCTTTTCGAGAGATATAAGAAGTACGATGGTGCTAAGGACAAGGGCCTTATCATTCTTCCATGTGAGCTTATTGCAGATAATGGTATCGAATTGAAGAAGTGCATCATGCAGTTTATTGATCTTTGGAATCTTGAAGATGGTTTCAAGGCTTGGGTTAACGAGGCTTGTTCATTCTGTCCTACACTTGTAGACAGAATCGTTCCTGGTTATCCAAGAGAGGAAGCAGCAGCTCTTTGCGAGGAGTGGGGCTATGAAGATCAGCTTATCGTTAGAGCAGAGACATTTGGTCTTTGGGTAGTAGAGTCAGACTCTAACCTTCCATTAGAGCAGCTTGAGAAGGAGCTTCCATTCAAGGAGGCGGGCCTTAATGTAGTATTCACAAAGGATCATCATCCATATAAGGAGAGAAAGGTTAGAATTCTTAACGGTTCTCATACATCATTTGTACTTGCATCTTACCTTGCGGGTAATGATATTGTTAAGGAGTCTATGGACGATCCTACAATCAGAAAGTATATGGAGGAGACACTCTTTGATGAGGTTATTCCTACACTTTCACTTTCAAAGGAAGATTGCGATGAATTCGCATCAGCTGTTATTGACAGATTCTTAAATCCATTTGTTAAGCATCAGCTCCTTGATATCTCACTTAACTCAGTTTCTAAGTGGGAAGCAAGATGTCTTCCTTCATTCTTGGGATATGTTAACAAGTTTAACAAGCTTCCTAAGTATTTGACATTCTCTATTGCAGCACTTATGAGCTTCTACACATCACAGACAGAGGTAGAGTTCAACGGTGGTATGGTTCTTCAGGGTGATAGAGATGGCCAGAAGTACAACATCAGAGATGACAAGGCTGTTCTTGACTTCTTTAAGGAGAATTCAGCTAAGTCTGCAGAGGAGTTTGCGCATGCTTACCTTAGCAACACAGCATTCTTCGGCGGCGAGGATTTAACAAAGATTGATGGTCTTGAGGCTGCAATCGCTGGTTACATAGC
>JAFQIQ010000070.1 GCA_017397445.1 Lachnospira sp. | reverse complement strand
TGTTTGGTAATTATTTGATGAAAGAGGGCGCTATAAAAGAGGCCGAATTGAAGGATATTCTTGCGGAACAGTCTAAAGCCAGGGTTAAATTAGGTGTGATTGCTGTTGCTGAGAAGATGCTCACAGAGGAGCAGGCTGAAGAGATTAATCAGTTACAGATGCAGATGGACAAGCGTTTTGGCGATATTGCAATAGAGAAGGGGTATTTGACGGAAGCACAGCTGGATGAGCTGCTTTCAAAGCAGGGAAGTCCGTATATGCAGTTCTTGCAGTTGCTCCTCGAAAAGAGCGATGTTAAAGTTTCGAAGGTTGATAGCTATCTTGACGCATTCCAGAAAGAGAATGGATTTGATGCGAAGGAGATGGAAGCCTTAAAGAAGGATGATGTGGATGTTATTGTTCCTATATTTGCATTTGCATCTAAGCCATATGTTACAAGTATTGTAGGATTGGTGCTTCGTAATATAACAAGATTTGTTTCGACGGATTACTATATCGGTCATATTAAGTCAGTTAATCAGTTTGACTACAGATGCTTTGCCGGGCAGAAATGTGTGGGAATGCACAATATATGTATCGGTTTGGCAGCAGCAAAGGAAGATGATGCATTCATTAAGGTGGCTGCAGGATTTACAGGTGAGGATTATCAGTCAAGAGGTGTAGAGGTTTACGACGCGGTTGGAGAATTTATTAACTGCGTAAGTGGTCTTTTTGCAACATCATTGTCGGAGAAAGAGATTAACCTCGAGATTGAGCCACAGTTTGCTTATGAGAATCAGGTGGCACAGGGTAGTGCTTATGTTGTTCCTATCTATATCGCAGGCAAGGAAGTGGATTTGTATGTAGCTGTAGATAGTGAAGTTACAATAGGTTCAATGCCGCTTGTTAGAAAGATGGCAATTAAGCAGGGCGTTGAAAAGGAAGATAGCAAGGGCCGTATCGTTATTGTTGACGACTCAGGTATGTCAAGAAAGATGCTTCGTAATATACTCGAAGAAGCAGGCTATTCAGTTGTAGGCGAAGCTGCGGATGGTATGGAAGGTGTACTTGCATATAAGCAGTATAGTCCGGATGTTATAACACTTGATATCACTATGCCTAATATGAGTGGTACGGAAGCTTTGAAGGAGATTAAGGATTATGATAGTGATGCAAAGGCTATCATGATTACTGCGGCAGGTCAGCAGAACAAGGTAATAGAGGCTTTGAAGCTGGGTGCACAGAAGTTTATTACTAAACCTTTTGATAAAGAGGAAATCATCAAAAACATCGATGAATTGATGAAATAAGTGATGAATATAAAGTAAAGTAAAAAAATATGAAAAAATCCGCAAAAAGTTGTTGACAAAACTTTTTGCGGATGTTATTATAAACAAGCGTTGTGAGTGCAACACAAACAACACAGCAAACAAGCAGTCGTGGCGGAATTGGCATACGCGCTAGACTAAGGATCTAGTCCATATTGCTTGGGTGCGGGTTCAAGTCCCGCCGACTGCACTAAGCTCTTATATCTTCGGATATAGGAGCTTTTTTGTTTTGTAGGGGATATTCGATTAATTCAGGAAGAAGGTTGGGAAAAATTATGGATAGTTTTATATACAGTATCAATTCGACGGTGCCTATATTTCTTGTTATGATACTTGGCTGGCTTATAAAGCAATGGGGGATTATTGATGATAATTTTGTTAATAAGGCCAATAAGTATGTTTTTAGTGTGGCGTTGCCGGTTATGGTGTTTGAGGATATTGCAGGCGGGGATATAAGAAGCAGATTCGATATAAGATTCGTGCTTTATTGCATGATAGTTACCATAGTGTGTTTTGTGGGGATATGGATGCTGACGGAGCTTTTTATGAAGGATGATACGATGAAGGGCAGTTTCGTCCAAGGCTCTTTTAGAAGCAGTGCTGCAATTCTTGGAATCGCATTTATACAAAATATGTATGATTCAAGCGGGATGGCACCGTTAATGATAGTGTCTGCCGTGCCTTTGTACAATATCTTTGCCGTTATAGTGCTTACCTTTAAGGCATCGTCAGAAGACGGGGCTCAAAGTGTTAAGCCTGCAGAAAATATTAAGAAAGCATGTGTCAATATATTAAAGAATCCAATTATAATAGGTATCTTTCTTGGAATGTTTTGTTCTTTGATTAGGGTGGATTTTCCGATTATTATTGACAGAACCGTAGAATATATTGGAAGGACTGCGACTCCAATAGCGCTTATTGTAATAGGAGCAGGATTCGAGGGAAGAAAAGCGATTAAAAAGATAAAACCCACAGTGGTTGCAACTTTTATTAAACTTATAGGGCAGGCGGCAGTATTTCTTCCGGTTGCTATATGGATGGGCTTTAGGAATCAGGAGCTTATGGCAATCCTGATTATGTTGGCGTCCCCTGCTACCGTAAGCGGCTATATTATGGCGAAAAATATGAATAATGATGGGGTCCTTGCTTCCAGCATAATTGTATTATCGACACTGCTGTCAGCTTTGACATTAACAGGATGGATATTCCTTCTTCGCATGTGGGGCTATCTGTAGTTTCGGTGCAGCTTAGAGCCAAAAGTAAGATTGTACGTAAAAATGTTATTAATAGGAAGTATTTAGATATTGATTTTTGATAAATAGGGGGGTATAATTATTTAGTGTGTCGAATTAGGCATATTTTTGTGCTGAAAAAGATGCATATAATTAGGATGATAGTTTGGAACGTGATATATAGTGCCGGAGCGGGCACAGATGAGAATGGAAAAAAGAGGGAAAAGTAATGGAGAGTAAAAGGATAAGCCATACGGCGAGGGTTATTATCAGCCTGTACAATGTGGCGATGTTCGCGGCAGTGTGGGTGTTGTATTACAATGACTTTGCATTTCAGAAGTTTGCCACTGCCGGTTGTGTTGTATCGGTGGTGATATATATGCTTTTGTATCATGCATTGTGTGAGCTTTACAGAAGCTTTAAGATAGCGTCGAGTTCCATAGCGGAGACGGTGCTTTCGCAGGTTATATCGTTTGGTATAGCGGATTTGTTGTTGTATGCGGTGTGCTGTCTTGTGGCGAACCGGTATGTGAATATACTTCCAGGTGTGGGAACAGTTGTGGTTCAGGTTGCGGGAAGCTTGCTGTTGGTGTGGGCTTTCAAAGCATTCATGATAAGACATATTGCTCCTAAGAAGACGTTGCTTATATATGGCGAGCATATTGGGTTGGATGAAGTTACGGAGTACAGGGATAAGCTACTGGCGAAGTACGAGCATTTGTTTAGCGTGTGCGATATGGTTCAGGCGTCAGAGGATGTGTATGATATGATTGGTGACCGTGGAAGCTACGGTACGGTTATGTTGTACGAGGTGACGGGAGAGCATAAGGGAAGAATAATTAAGCATTGTATAGATACGACGCAGAATATATATTTTACGCCGTCTATAGAGGATATAGTAGTTGCCAACTGCGAGCCGAAATATCTTCTTGATACACCACTTATGAAGTATGAGTATGTGTACGAGAGAACTATGACTACGGTTGTTAAGAGAATTGTTGATGTGGCGGTGTCGCTGGTGGCGATTGTGCTTACATCACCGATTATGCTTATTATATGGCTGGCAATTAAGATAGAGGACAGAGGTCCTGCGATATTCAAGCAGAAAAGATGTACGCTTAACTGTAAGGAGTTCTACATATATAAGTTCAGAAGTATGATAGTTGATGCTGACAAGGGTGGTTTCAGACCGTGTACAGCAGGGGATGACCGTATCACTAAGGTGGGTAAGGTTATCAGAAAGATTCGAATGGATGAGCTGCCACAGTTGTTTAATATACTGTTTGGTGATATGAGTCTTGTAGGCCCAAGACCTGAGCGTATAGAGCATGTTCAGGCATATACAGCTGACTTGCCGGAGTTCGCACTTAGAACAAGAGTAAAGGCAGGACTTACAGGATACGCTCAGATATATGGAAAGTACAATACAACAGCTTATGACAAGTTAAGACTTGACCTTATGTATATAGAGAATCAGTCTCTTATACTTGATTTCAAGCTTATATTGTTAACACTAAAGATTATCTTCGTGCCTGAGAGTTCAGAGGGCTTCGAGGAGAAGAAGAGTAAAGCTATCGCTGAGAATAAGAATGCAAGAGTAAATGTGCAGGAAGAGATGGCAGCGACGAGGGAGTAAGAGAGAATATATTTTTTTACAGGCTTAATGATAGAAAGGTGTTGAAATAGTGACAACAATATTTCAAAAGTTAGTTTTTAGTTGTATTCCATCAGCTAAAAAAAGAACAGAATGGATTATGAAGCGAAAAAGTAAGTGGGGGGCAATAGGTGACGATTTTTTCTTTCAACCAAGAAATTTACCAACAGATACTGAGCTGATTTATATTGGGAATAATGTTAACGTTGCATCAGATGTGGTGTTTGTCAATCATGATATTATTGGTGGTATGTTGAATCGTAAATTTCAAACAAAGGAGTTTGGGTATTATAAGGATAAGATAGTTATAGGTAGTAATGTTGCTATTGGTACGAACGTAATTATTTTACCAGGTGTTACTATTGGAGATAATGTAATAATTGGTGCAGGTGCGATTGTTAGCAAGGATTTACCATCGGATTCAGTGTGTGGCGGTGTTCCGGCACGAGTGATTAGTAGTTTTGATGAATTTGTAGAGAAGCGAAGAATGCTAAGCAGAAAAGATAATTGATTGTATTGGTACGTTGTGGCGGTGAAAGGAACGATATGATAGATGTGTTTATAGTTGGTAGTAAGGGAATTCCAGCGCAATATGGCGGATTTGAGACGTTTGTTGAAAATCTTACAGCAAGAAAAAATAACCCGAATATAAAGTATCATGTTTCGTGCATGAATAATGATGAGAAACATTTTGAGTATAATGGTGCTGATTGTTTTAATGTTAGAGTTCCATTTTCTGGGGCAAAAGGGCGTATAGCGCACGTGGGAATTGTGCTCAATGAAGTAAAAAAATGGAAACAACAAAATAGGGACAGTAAGACTATTGTGTACATTTTAGGGTGCAGAATAGGTCCATTACTTATGTATTTTGCAAGACAATTAAAGAAATTAGATGTTATGATTTGTTGTAATCCAGACGGTTTGGAATGGAAGCGGAGCAAGTGGAACGCTTGGCAAAAGCGTTTTCTCAAGTACTGTGAAAAGTGCCTTGTTACTAATAGTCAGTTGGCTATATGCGATTCTAAGAATATAGAGCAGTACATAAATGACGAATATGGCAAAAAGGCTCCTCAAACGACATTTGTTGCATATGGTGCAGATGTTTCCAAATCAACATGTCTAGAGAGTGTATTGAATGATTGGTATAGCAAATTCGATATTGTAAAGAATGAATACTATTTAATAGTTGGAAGATTTGTTCCTGAAAACAACTATGAAACAATGATTCGAGAATTTATGAAAAGTTCTAGTAAGAAGGATTTGGTTATTGTTACGAATGTGGAGAAAAATAAATTCTATGAGGAGTTAAAAGTTTCAACAGAATTTTATAAGGACTCGCGTATAAAATTTGTTGGAACCGTTTATGAACAGGAATTGATTAAGAAGATAAGAGAAAATGCATATGCATATATTCATGGACATGAAGTTGGTGGTACTAACCCCAGTTTGCTAGAGGCATTGGCAAGTACGAAACTTAATTTGTTGTTAGATATTGGATTTAATAGAGAGGTTGGAGAAGAATCAGCTTTGTATTGGAGTAAAGAGCAGGGTGGATTATCCTCTTTAATAAACAGTGCAGAAAACTTTGCGTGCGATTATATTGATGAATTGGATGTGAAAAGCACGAATCGAATAATTGAATATTATTCGTGGCAAAGTATATGCGAGCAATATGAAAGTATTTGGTTGGAACAAGCGTGAGTTATAGTGTATAATTTGATGCTATGAATGGAGGAACTGTGAAAGTTATAATAGCAAATTACAGATATTTCATTGCGGGTGGCCCGGAAAGGTATATGTTCAATTTTATGAGAGAGGCTCGGAAAATGGGCGTTGAATGTATACCGTTTTCTGTAGACTATGCAAAAAATGTCGCTACACCGTATAGCAAATATTTTATTACGGCGAGAGGCGGGAGAGATAATTATTTGTATGGCGGGATAAAAGCAACGCCTAAGAATATTTATAGAATGTTAAAAGGTGCTATATATAATACAGAAGCTGAGAGAAAGCTACGCAAACTAATTCGAGATGAAAAACCAGATGTGGTTTATATTTTGAATCAAACGAATTCATTATCGCCTTCTATTATAAATGCTGCAAAAAAAGAAGGGGTAAGGGTGGTTCATAGAATATCGGACTTTTTTATGTTCTGTCCTAAATTAGATTTCTTGTGTGGGGATGAAATATGCGAATCATGTATGTGTGGAAATTATAAAAAAGCACTTGAGAAAAGATGCGTAAAAAATTCACGAGTAGCAACGTGGGTGAGAGTGTTTGCTATGAAAGTGCATACGCTTATTAAGATATATAAAAAAGTGGATGCATATATTACTACATGTGAGTTTACCAAAAATAAGTTGATAGAGGGGGGTATACAAGCTGATAAGGTGTATTGCGTTCCAACATTTACAGAGGTGGATGGAGTAAAGCCGGATTATACTAATGAAAACTACGTGTTATATTTGGGTAGGTTATCGGAACAAAAGGGAATTATTTATGCAGTTGAGGCTATGAAATATCTTAAACATTATAATGTTAAGCTTAAAATTACAGGTGAGTTGGACGATTCTCAATACTCAAAGATGTTATCGGAACTTATTCGTGAGAATAAGCTGGAAAATTCAGTTGAGTTTCTTGGGTTTATGAAAGGTGAGGCTCTGGAAACAACAATAAAAAATTCAATGTGTATAATTAATCCAGCGATTTGGTACGAAAATATGCCTAATACTGTAATTGAATCATATGCATATGGCAAGCCGGTGTTAGCTTCAAATATTGGAAGTCTTGCAGAGATAGTAGAGGATGGATATACAGGTCTGCTATTCGAGCCTAAGTCAAGTGAAGATATTGCAAAGAAGATAGAATATTTATTGAATAAGCCAGAGATAATCGCAGAATACGGAAGGAATGCAAGAATGGTTTGCGAGAAAAAATATTCAGCGAAAACGCATATGAACAAAGTGATAGGAATTTTGGGTAACGGTGATGAATGAACATATTAATAGTTATGCACAGCAAAGGGATAAAAATCTAATTGCTACACTATGGGGAATAATCATAATAATGATGATGATGGTGATATTGTTGCAGGAGTCATTGGGTGCGTACGTGCATTTTATAAGATATGCTGACGAGTTGGTTGGGGCAATAGGTTTTTTGCTTCTTGTTATTTCTGTTCCGCTTAGTATAAAGCAAAACGGGAGTAATATGTGGAATAAATTGGAGATAAAAATATTATTTATTCTACTGATTATAAGTGTATTGGGAGTCGTTTCAAATATTACATCTGGAATAGAGAGAAAGTACTCAGGTATTATATTGGATTTTTTCAATCTTGTCAGATTTTTTGGCGCTTATGCTTTTACGAGGGTATTGTTATCTAGAAGAAATAAGACACAGGTAAAGAATGCTTTAAATACCATATCAAGGCTTACAGTATTAATAATGATTGTTTTATATTTGGCTGGATTCATAATTGGATTAGGGGTGTTGGATTGGAGCGATTTACGATTCGGAATTCCGAGTTTTAAGTTTATATTTGAGAACTCGGGAAGCTGTTCAAATTTCCTTGTCTTTTTTCTTGTTATTTTAGTTGCTGGAAAAAATAGATTTAAGAATGATATATATATAGGACTGGTATTGTTTTTGCTTTGTTGCACATTACGTTTTAAATCATTTGCGGTTGTGGCGTTTTTCTTGTGTCTGTATTTAGGTAATAATTTTAAACATAGTAAGGTTATTAAGCCTATGCTTGCGTCAATTGCGGCTGTGTTTGTAGGCTGGGAACAGTTTTTAAATTACTATGTTGAAAATACAAAAACGCCAAGAAGCGTTTTGTTGCAGTATGGAATAAAGACAGCCAACAGATATTTTCCGTTAGGAAGTGGATTTGGAACGTACGGTTCAAGTGTTGCTGCAAATGATTATTCTCCATTGTATTATGAGTATGGTTTCGCAAATACTTGGACGTTAGGCGTAAATGGAGGCTTGTTAAATGATAATTTTTGGCCTATGATTTGTGCCCAATACGGTTGGTTTGGTTTTGTTCTGTATATAGTTATGTTTATATACATATATATGTTGGTTAAGAAATCAACAGATGGCAATGAAGCGGGAAGATTGGCCGCATATGTATTGATAGCTAACATTGTACTCGCAAGCACAGGTGGACCAATAATGATGGGGAAATATGCAACGTTGTTTTTTATGCTTATTCCGATAATAGTTTGATGAATAGAAGAGGTACTATAACTATGAAGATAGCGATTATGACATTATATTTTGGAAAACTTCCATCATATATAGATTTGTGGTTGGATTCGTGTCGGTGTAATCCAGATGTCGATTTTATTATATATACTGATGATGAAGGGGAATATTTGTTGCCATCCAATGTATATATAAAGAGGTGTACTTTTGAAGATATGAGAACGAGGATTGCGAGTCACTTTGATTTCCCAATTTCACTGAAGTCACCATATAAATTATGTGATTTTAAGGCGACATACGGTGATGTTTTCTCTGACGAGTTTGCTGGTTATGATTTTTGGGGGCATTGTGATTTGGATCAAGT
>JAFQIQ010000009.1 GCA_017397445.1 Lachnospira sp. | reverse complement strand
TGTCAGACACAAACTTAAACAAAGCGTAATCCTCGCCTTAACAGTCCGCTTATACTTTTCTATCAGTCTTGCCGAAACATAACTTATAAAAGCCATAACCGCCAGTAAAACTAGATACAACGGAGACGCCCATGCATAAAACATCAATGAAAATATAAGCATGCATAAATTCTTTGCCTTAATATCCGAAACGCAGGCATAACAAAGCAGGTTAACCGGCAAAAAAACATAAACAAACAACAGACTTGAAAAAACCATGTCCTGCTTACTCGCTTTCTCTACCCATAATCTTGGCAAGCTTCTCCGCCTCAATAGCAGCTGCTTCCTCTGCCGCCGCTGCCTCCTTTGCTTCTTCTTCCTCCAACGCCTTTGCAGCCGCTTCCTCAGACTGCTTTATATATGGAGCTAATACTCTTGCCATAATAAAACTGTCTACATAACATACAAAAGGAATCGTAAGAATCATAATAGGCGGCATAGTAAATGTAAAATATCCGATAACGCCTGTTATGAGTAACATTACAAATGTCTGTGCAAAATGCTTTGTACAAAGCAACAAACCATTCTTAATTGTATTAAATACAGTATCACTGAATTTTGCCAACAATGGAAACGCATATAGTGCCACACCTGCAACGATAAGCAGCAAACCAAATGTAGCATATACAAAAAGCACCGGCACAAGACCGCCCTCTGCATCGCCCCACTGCAGACACACATTGATATTAGAAATTAATATAAAGGCCGCAGCCGCAATAATTAATTCGATAACAAACCCCTGACGCAAATTCATCTTGAAAGAACGCCAGAAGTCCTTAAAAACGTAACTTTCCTCATCCTTTGTAAGCTTCATACCTGTATAAAACATAGCTGTCACAGAAGCACCAAGTGTGACAACCGGCAATGCAAAAAACACTCCCAACACTCCAAGAATAAGAAAATCACCTATCTTCATAAGTCCCCTGAAAAACTTACCATCTAAACTAAACATATCTAACCTCATCTTTCTCTATTAATAAACTCTATCAGTAAACTAATGCCAAACATTGATAATTATACTGTATATCCGACATTTTGCAAACAAAAGATTACAAAGTTTTTTATTAAATCTTTATTAAAATGTATTATTTCGAAGAATATTGTGATAAACTAATCATCGGATGCTTGAATAAGCATCCGGTAACCGTCAGTTACTAAGTACCAGACATTGCATGCAGGCAATGTAGAAATGAGGTAAGAATGGCTATCAGAAAAGAAAAGATGCCTAAAGAACAGGAAACAAAATTCAAAGATTTACCATTTGGTCAAAAACTCAGTTACATCTGGGAATATTACAAAATACATATGATAGCACTTGTACTGGTTGCAGGTGTAATTGCAAGTGCAGTGTACTACTATCATCAGAAAAATTTCGATTCTGTATGTGAAATTATTGTTGTAGACGGTCTTGTGGAGGATTATGGCACAAGACAGGATGCTATCACTAAAGGTTTCACCGAACATCTTGGAATCGATGGCACCAGCACAAGAGTAATGGTTAACTACGGATACTCTCTTGATTACATTATCGGTGATCAGGAAGCTACCGTAACTCAGAACAAGGTTTACATTCTTGCTTCAACAGGCAAGCTGGATGGCTACCTGACTGAGGAAGAACATATTGACCACTTCTCAAGTGACAAGGAACTTTTCCTTTTTGACTTACGTGAGATTCTCACAAAAGAAGAACTGGAGAAGATTGGCGAAGAAAACTTCTTCTACTACACTAAGCAGGATGGAACCAAGTACCCTATTGCTGTTAATCTTTCTGATACTAAGATTAAGAAAGAATTCAAGCTCACTACTGAAAAGCCATATTACGGCGTAGTAATAACTGCACCTAACAAAGAGAACGGTATTGAATTCATCAGATGGGCGTTTGATTTATAATTCTATCCAATTGGTGCTTATTGCGACACTAACCAACCCTATTGTTGCAATAAGCACATCAACCATAATATGGAACGCAAAAAAGTAAGACGCAACGGTATATATTAAGAATAATACTGCAAACAGTCCGAACCTCTTAAAATGTGCCAATGCGTATACACTTCTCCGCTCTGAACCAGCCTCCACGGCGTCTTTATACTCAACTCCGTTATACCAGTATATGTACTCTGTCTTATATATAATCAATGCAAGAACTGCAATTCCTGCAACACACACATTAATAACAATCTTCGACATCAGGTGTGAATCCACCGGTAAAAATGCACATGCAAACATAGCAATTACATATCCTGCCATCCATAAAACAAATCCTTTGTAACTCTTCTTAAGTTCCATACCTAAACTTCCTCCAACACCTTACTATAAATATTCATTCCGTCTACATCAATTGCATAATCTTCAAACCCAAGCTTTCGGGCTACTGCTATGGACTTTTCATTATCCTTGTGGGTGCATATAAACATTTGCTTCAGACTCAAATCATAAATCGCATAATTCAAGATAGACTTCAGAGCCTCTATAGCATACCCCTGTCCCTGCTTGTCTTTTCTTATAAGATAACCAAGCTCCCTGCATGTCACGCCGTCTATAACTCTATTCTCTATACCCGCACGACCTATAAGCGCACCGGTTTCTTTTTCGAAAACAAGCCACAGTCCATGTCCAAAAAATGTGTACATATTCTCTATGTATCGGGCACAGAATTCATACTCTTCGTTCCACTCATAC
>JAFQIQ010000008.1 GCA_017397445.1 Lachnospira sp. | reverse complement strand
CCGTCTGTAATAAGAGCAACACTTGAACCAAGTCCCATACCAGCAATAGCTGATGTAGGATTAAGCATCTCTCTCATACCAGGACCACCCTTAGGACCCTCGTAACGTATAACAACAACATCGCCTGCAACAATCTTACCGCCCTTGATAGCTGCAATAGCATCCTCTTCGCAATCAAACACTCTAGCCGGTCCTTCATGTACCATCATCTCTTCTACTACAGCAGAACGCTTAACAACACTTCCGTCCGGTGCAAGATTACCAGAAAGTACCGCAAGACCACCTGTCTTACTATATGGGTTATCATTAGGTCTGATAACTTCCGGATTGAGATTAACTGCTGTAGCAATGCTCTCACCAATTGTCTTACCAGAAACTGTCATACAGTCTCTGTTGATAAGTCCAAGGTCATCGAGCTGCTTCATAACCGCATACACGCCGCCGGCTTCATTCAAATCCTCCATATATGTAGGACCTGCCGGTGCAAGGTGACAATAGTTTGGTGTCTTCTCACTAATCTCATTAGCAAACTTAATATCAAAATCAAATCCAACCTCATGTGCAATAGCCGGAAGATGAAGCATACTGTTTGTTGAACAGCCAAGTGCCATATCAACAGTAAGAGCATTAAGGATAGCATCCTTAGTCATAATATCTCTTGGTCTGATATCCTTCTTAAGCATCTCCATAACAGCCATACCTGCATGCTTTGCAAGTCTGATTCTGTCTGAATATACCGCTGGAATTGTACCATTACCGCGAAGGCCCATACCAAGCGCCTCTGTAAGACAATTCATTGAGTTAGCTGTATACATACCTGAGCAAGAACCACATGTAGGACAAGCCTTCTGCTCGTACTCACATACCTGTTCTTCTGTCATAGTACCTGCTGCATAAGAACCAACTGCCTCAAACATAGAAGAAAGACTTGTTTTCTTTCCACCCACGCGACCTGCAAGCATAGGACCACCACTTACGAATACAGTAGGAACATTAATTCTTGCCGCAGCCATAAGAAGTCCCGGTACATTCTTGTCACAGTTTGGAACCATAACAAGTGCATCAAACTGATGTGCAAGTGCCATACACTCTGTAGAATCAGCAATCAAATCTCTTGTAACAAGTGAATACTTCATACCAATGTGACCCATAGCAATACCGTCACAAACTGCAATTGCCGGGAAAACAACAGGCACACCGCCTGCCTCAGCAACGCCAAGCTTAACGGCGTTAACAATCTTATCAAGATTCATATGTCCCGGTACAATCTCATTGTACGAACTTACGATACCAACCATAGGTTTTTTCATTTCTTCTGCAGTGAAACCTAACGCATTAAACAATGAACGATGTGGTGCCTGCTGCATACCTGATTTAACATTATCACTCTTCATATCTATTTCCTCCCTATTGTTATACTCTCTCGGCGATTAAGTCACCCATCATAGTTGTTGAACATTTTGTCATACCATCAGACATAATATCACCTGTTCTGTAACCCTCTTTAAGCACCTGAGCAACGGCTGCCTCTATAGCATCAGCTTCCTTATCAAGATCAAGCGAATATCTGAGCATCATAGCAGCACTAAGAATAGTCGCTATCGGATTAGCTACATCAAGACCTGCAATATCCGGTGCTGAACCATGACTTGGCTCGTAAAGGCCAAGCTTTGTCTCGTTAAGACTGGCACTTGAAAGCATACCGATTGAACCTGTAATCATACTTGCCTCATCAGACAAGATATCGCCAAACATATTCTCTGTAAGAATAACATCAAACTGTCCCGGATTCATAACAAGCTGCATAGCACAGTTATCTACAAGCATATTCTCAAGTTCTACTTCCGGATAATCCTTAGCAACCTCTGCTACTACTTTTCTCCAAAGTCTTGAAGAATCAAGAACATTAGCCTTATCAACGCTTGTAACCTTCTTACGTCTCTTCATGGCAATATCAAAGCCCTTAATTGCAATTCTTCTAATCTCTTCTTCATTATATGTAAGTGTATCAACAGCTGTCATCACACCATTAACTTCCTCTGTATGTCTCTCACCAAAGTAAAGACCACCGGTAAGCTCACGCATAATAACCATATCAAAGCCTTCACCAATAATCTCATCCTTCAAAGGACATGCAGCCTTTAACTCATTGTATAAATAAGCAGGTCTGATATTAGCAAACAATCCCAAATCCTTACGAATCTTCAAAAGTCCTGCCTCCGGCCTAAGATTAGGAGCAACATCATACCATCTTGAATTGCCCACATGTCCTCCGACGGCACCAAGCAACACTGCATCTGAAGCCTTAGCTACTGCTACTGCCTCATCTGTAAGCGGTACGCCACACTCATCTATAGAGCATCCGCCCATAAGAATCTTAGTGTAATTAAACTGATGTCCGTACTTTTGTCCCACCTTGTCAAGCACCTTACAAGCCTCTCTGACAATCTCCGGACCAATTCCGTCTCCCGGAATCAAAGTAATCTTAAAATCCATAACTCTTCCCTGTCTTTCCTATCAAAAATGTTTAGCTTTCATAACAGATTTGCAAACACTTAACCTATTATAAAAAGCTATTGTGATATATGATACCGCATTTTAATTTATTTTTCAACACTGATTTAGAATTTTCTCCTACAAAACAAAAAGACTATGCCTTCGCATAGTCACGCTTCATAACACTTCTATCGTTGAAACATATATTTACATACGCTATGTATCTTACAAACTGTGAGAACGCGTCTGTAAGATACATATGCATATTTTTATATATCACACTCTTATGCTTCAGGCTTCTCAACCTGTGCAATTGCTTTCTTCTGCATAGAAATTCTGCAGTTCTTATTGTTACCAAACTCTACGATAACATCATCCTCTGTAATATCAATAATAACACCGTAGAAACCACTTGTTGTAAGAACATAATCGCCCTTCTCCAAAGAATCCATAAGAGCCTGTTGCTCTCTCTGCTGCTTTCTCTGTGGCTTAATTGCCAGGAAATACATCATAACACCGATTAATACGATGTAAACAACCATAATCAACGCCTGTGGCATAATTTAATCCTCCTAATTAATTGAATAAACTCTACACATAATACATTAAAAATCTCAATCTGTCCATATTAGATTCACATTTTATCAAAAATTAATATCTATTTTCCAACATCATAAGTTTTAAGCAACTCTAAACGCTCCTTCTTAAATGCTCCGTAATTACCTGCTTCAATCGCACCCCTTATATCTTCCATAAGGTGATTGTAGAAATACAGATTATGAAGCACACAGAGTCTCATGCCAAGCATCTCCTTTGCCTTCAGAAGATGTCTTATATAGGCACGTGAATACTGACATGCCGGACATTTGCAACCTTCCTCTATTGGTCTGTCATCTTTTTCGTACTTTGAATTAAAAAGATTAATCTTTCCAAACTTAGTGTACACGTGACCATGACGACCATTTCTTGAAGGATACACGCAATCGAAGAAATCAACACCTCTGTCTACAGCCTCCAATATGTTAGCAGGAGTTCCAACACCCATAAGATAAGTTGGTTTTTCCTTCGGAAGATACGGAACAACCTCATCCAGTACATAATACATCTCCTCATGAGTCTCCCCTACCGCAAGTCCGCCAACGGCATATCCGTCAAGCTCCATTTCACTTATAACCTTCGCATGTTCAATCCTTATATCCGCATAAACTCCACCCTGATTAATGCCAAAAAGCAACTGATTCGGATTAACAGTGTCCGGTAAAGAATTAAGTCTTGCCATCTCTTTCTTACATCTTGAAAGCCAACGCGTAGTTCTTTCCACCGACGGCTGAATATATGCTCTCTCCGCTTTGGCAGGAGGACATTCATCAAAAGCCATGGCTATAGTTGAACCAAGATTAGACTGAATCTGTATACTCTCTTCCGGCCCCATAAATATCTTTCTGCCATCTATATGCGAGTTAAATGTTACGCCCTCTTCTTTAATCTTTCTAAGTCCTGCAAGGGAAAACACCTGAAACCCACCGGAATCAGTAAGAATAGGTTTGTTCCAATTCATAAACTTATGAAGTCCGCCCATTTCTTTAATTAACTTATCACCGGTTCTTACATGAAGATGATAAGTATTAGACAACTCAACCTGTGTATCTATCTGATGCAAGTCCATAGTAGAAACAGCACCTTTAATAGCTGCAACAGTTCCTACATTCATAAACACCGGAGTCTGAATTGTACCGTGAACAGTTTCCATAACCGCTCTTTTAGCTCTGCCATCTGTATTTAATACCTTATACATAATTACCTCTTATAAAAATCCGCAATATAATCAATTCTTGAAGACATATTTTCAAGAATCATATCCACCAATGTAAGTGCCGTCATAGCCTCAACAACCACAACCGCCCTTGGTACTATCATAGGATCATGGCGTCCTTTAATAGAAACTTCTATATCCTCACCTGACTTATTAACTGTATTCTGTAACGCACTAATAGATGGAGTTGGCTTAACCGCCGCCCTCAACACTATATCACTTCCATCACTCATACCGCCAAGAATACCACCTGAATGATTCGTGGCCTTTGAAACATTTCCATCCTTAATAACAAATGCATCATTATTACTAAGCCCTGTTGCCTTGGCAACAGCAAATCCATCACCTATCTCAAATCCCTTAACAGCGCCTATGGACATAACAGCCTTTGCAAGATTTGCGTCCAGTTTATCAAAAACCGTCTCACCAATTCCCGGCATCATCCCCGTTACAACACATTCAATAACACCGCCCACTGAATCTCCCTGTGCCATAATCTTAGTAGCACGTGTTTCAACCTCAGCAGCCGCATCAGCATCCGGCATATTAAATGCATTGTCCGCCGCAGCTTCCATGCTAAATTTATCATAGTCGATACCAATTCCTGCTATTTCCTTCGCATAAGCAGTTACTTTAATCCCAAGATATTCAAGAATCTTCGCTGCAACAGCTCCTGCAGCCACTCTGCCGATAGTCTCTCTTCCCGAACTTCTTCCGCCACCTCTGTAATCTCTGAAACCATATTTTTCATCAAATGTATAATCAGCGTGTCCCGGTCTGTAGTAAGAAGCTATTTCCGAATAATCGCCTGAGCGCTGTGTTTTATTAAGAACCATCATGGATATTGGTGTACCTGTAGTCTTTCCCTCAAATACTCCTGACATAATCTTAACTTCATCAGCCTCATTTCTTGGAGTTGTATACTTAGACTGTCCCGGTCTTCTTCTGTTAAGCATAACCTGTACATCCTCCTCATCAAGAGGCACGCCTGCCGGACAACCGTCAATTACCACACCAAGACCTTCTCCATGAGACTCTCCCCATGTCATTATCCTAAATCTGTTACCATATGTAGAACCTGCCATAATACATCTCCATTTCTTGCATAAATAAACTTCATCGGGGGCTCATTCGAGCATATCTTGAATGAATCCCCGATGACTACATACGACATAATAACATATGCAGGTGCATTATTTCAATGAATAATATTAATTACTTAAATTAGTACTCATCATAGCTTCTCAGCAAACGTACAAGCTCATCTTTAGACTTCTGTATATTGTTAGCAGTTGTTGGATCTATATTAGTTTCAGAAGTCTTGGATATGGTCTTATTAAGAGTATGTAACGCATCTTTTATACGCTTTCTCTTTTCTTTATCCCACTCTTTCCTATTCTCTGAAAGCTTCCTTTCCACAATACAGACAAGATTTTTTGCATCATTTCTTATAGCAATCAGTTCCTCTCTTGCCTTGTCCTGCTTTTCATAAACTTCAGCTTCCCACTTGGCTCTTTGAATCTCATCTTCTGTCAGATTGGAACGTGAAGTAATTGTAATAGACTGCTCATGCCCTGTTCCCAGATCCTTTGCAGATACATTCACAATTCCGTTAGCATCTATATCAAACGTCACCTCTATCTGTGGTGTTCCTGCCGGAGCCATCTTGATTCCCGACAATCTGAAATTACCCAAAAGCTTATTATCTCTTGTAAACTTACGTTCTCCCTGGAAAACTTTAATATCCACGGATGTCTGGAAATTCCCGGCCGTTGTAAATATCTGACTGTGTCTGGTAGGAATAGTGGTATTACGTTCTATAAGTCTGCTGGAAACTCCCCCCAATGTTTCTATTGACAGCGACAGCGGAGTAACGTCCATAAGAATAATCTCCGAGGCTGCTGAGCCTTCCATCAGCTGACCTGCAAGTTTTCCGGCCTGAACTGCTGCCCCCATGGCAACACACTCATCCGGATTAAGATTTCTTGAAGGTTCAATCCCCATAACACTTCTTACTTTATCCTGCACCGCAGGAATTCTGCTAGACCCCCCTACTAAAAGCACCATATCAATATCAGACTTATTAAGTCCCGCATCTCTAAGTGCATTTTCCACCGGAATTACAGTCCTTTCCACCAAATCTTCTGTCAAAGAATTAAATTCGGCTCTTGTAATATTCATATCCATATGGTACATCTGCCCTTTAACATTAGCTATAAACGGCAGATTAATATTAGCATTTACCGCTGTAGATAAAACCTTCTTAACCTTCTCAACTTCTTCTCTTACACGCTGTATAGCAGAGGAATCTTTAGATAAATCCACACCTTCAGCACTCTTATATGCCTCCACCACATACTCCGTAAGCCGGTCATCAAAATCATCTCCGCCAAGGTGATTATCTCCTGATGTGGCAAGAACTTCAATAAGATTATCCTCTATCTCTATGACAGAAACATCAAATGTTCCGCCCCCCAGGTCATACACTAATATCCTCTGTGACTTACCATTATCAAGTCCATAGGCAAGTGCCGCAGAAGTCGGTTCATTAATAATCCTAAGAACATTAAGTCCCGCTATACGGCCTGCATCCTTAGTGGCTTGTCTTTGTGCATCATTAAAATATGCAGGAACCGTGATAACTGCATCCGTCACTTCTTCCCCGAGATAACTTTCTGCATCTGATTTCAATTTCTTCAAAACAAAGGCAGATATTTCCTGTGGTGAATACATCTTGCCTCCGATTTTCTTTCTGTAATCAGAGCCCATATATCTTTTTATAGAAAACACTGTTCTGTCAGTATTAACTGCTGCCTGTCTTTTAGCAATCTCCCCAACAAGTCTCTGTCCCTCTTTAGAAAATGCTACTACTGACGGAGTTGTCCTATATCCCTCGCTGTTAGTTATAATAACAGGGGAATCATTTTCCAACACCGCAACGCAACTATTAGTTGTACCTAAATCTATACCAATAACTCTACCCATAGTAACTCCACTTTAAATTGCATTTCTTTTTCTAGTATATCACAAATAAGTTGAATAAATATTAATTAATAAGTAAAAAATAGAAAAAAAGTATAAACTGGAGGTTACTTATGGAAATCTGTATTAGTAAAATTCATGCAAGAGAAGTTTTAGACTCACGAGGCAATCCTACCGTTGAGGCGGAAGTAGTATTATGTGACGGAACAATGGGGTTCGGCATTGCTCCCAGCGGTGCTTCAACCGGTGCCTATGAAGCTTTAGAGCTTCGGGACAACAATCCCGGCCGCTATAATAAAAAAGGCGTTTTACTCGCTGTAGGTAATATAAATACCGAAATCAATGCCCTGCTTAACGGAGTCAACATATTTGATCAAAGAAAGATAGACCGTATTATGACAGATGCCGACGGCACTCCTACTAAAAGCCGTTTCGGAGCCAATGCCATCCTTGCAGTATCCATTGCCTGCGCCCAGGCTGCTGCTAAAGCACTTAAAATCGAACTTTTTCAATATCTGGGAGGTTTTATGGGCGGCGACATCCCAATCCCTATGATGAATATTTTAAATGGTGGTGCCCATGCTAATTCAAGTGTAGACATTCAGGAATTTATGATTGTCCCGGTTGGTATAGACACCTGTATAGAAAGAGTACGTGCCTGCTGTGAAGTATATCACGCTCTCAAAGAAATCCTTAACGAACGTGGTTTAAGCACCGCTGTTGGTGATGAAGGCGGCTTTGCACCTAACCTGGAAAAAGATGAGGATGCAATTGAACTTATACTTGAGGCCATCAGCCGTACCGGCTACGATACAAAGAATGATTTTAAAATTGCTATTGATGCTGCTGCCAGCGAATGGTACAAAGACGGCTACTATATCCTGCCTAAGAAAAACCATCATTATTCAACCACTGAGCTTATTTCTTACTGGAAGAATCTAATAGAGCGTTACCCTATTATATCTATTGAAGATCCTCTTGCCGAAGAGGACTGGGAAGGGTGGCAGACTCTGACCGAAACCATCGGTAAAAGAACTATGCTGGTAGGTGATGATTTATTTGTAACTAACACCGTACGTCTTCTCAAGGGTATAAACACTCACTGTGCCAACGCTATTCTTATCAAACCGAATCAGATTGGTACCCTTACTGAAACCATCGAAGCTATTAAACTTGCACGTGCTAATAATTATAATATTATCATGTCCCACCGCTCCGGTGAAACAGAGGATACAACCATAGCAGATATGGCAGCAGGCTTTGCTCTTTCTTATATAAAGACAGGAGCCCCTGCAAGAGGTGAACGCACGGCAAAATATAACCGACTGCTTCGCATAGAGGAAGCAATCGGTCAATATCGTTAATATTATAATATATCCTTAAAAACTCTAAGTGCATTTAACTGCCACATTTTATCCATTTCACTTTCCGGGATGCCTTGCTTTGACAGGGCATCCCATAACTTTTCAAATTCTGTAGGTTTGCTAATCTCAAGCCTTCCTTCAATACCGTCAAAATCACTGCCTATGGCAAGAACTTCCGAACCACCTACATTTCTTATATGTAGTACATGTCTTACCATATCCTCCACTCTGCTGTATCCATTAGAACTTTCTGTCTGCGAAAGGAAATGTGGAGCAAGATTGAGTCCCATTACACCACCGCATTCTGCCAGAGTATGAATCATATGATCACTCATATTTCTCGGATGATTACACATTTCTCTCGAGTTGGAATGTGATGCAACAAATGGCTTCCCATTTCTTCT
>JAFQIQ010000069.1 GCA_017397445.1 Lachnospira sp. | reverse complement strand
TTTTATAAATAACATTGAATTTAAATATTATCGGAGGAAATAAGTTCAGCAAAGCTGAACTTGTCGAGAATAAAACAATCAACTTGGGTTTCGTGTTTTATTCTCGCTCATATTTAGATGCCGCTAAAGCGGCAGACAGGAGGAAATATAAATGGGAGTTAAGATTACTGAAACAATACTTCGTGATGCTCATCAGTCTCTTATTGCTACCAGAATGACAACAGAGCAGATGCTTCCTATCATCGAGAAGATGGATAAGGTTGGTTATCATTCAGTAGAGTGCTGGGGCGGTGCTACATTTGATGCATCACTTCGTTTCTTAAAGGAAGATCCATGGGAGAGACTTCGTAAGTTAAGAGATGGTTTCAAGAATACAAAGTTACAGATGCTTTTCAGAGGACAGAATATCTTAGGTTACAATCACTATTCAGATGATGTAGTTGAGTATTTTGTTCAGAAGTCAGTTGCTAATGGTATTGATATTATTCGTATCTTTGATTGCTTCAATGATTTGAGAAATCTTGAGACAGCTGTTAAGGCTGCTAAGAAGGAAAAAGGTCATTCACAGATTGCACTTTCTTATACATTAGGTGATGCGTATACACTTGATTATTGGAAAGAGACAGCAAAGAAGATTGAAGATATGGGTGCAGATTCTATCTGTATCAAGGATATGGCAGGTTTGTTAGTTCCTTATAAGGCTACAGAGCTTGTTCAGGCTTTGAAAGAGGGTTCGGACCTTCCAATTCAGCTTCATACACACTACACATCAGGTGTTGCTGCCATGACATATTTGAAGGCTGTTGAGGCTGGTTGTGATGTTATTGATACAGCTATGTCACCATTTGCTATGGGTACAAGTCAGCCTGCAACAGAGGTTATGGTTGAGACATTTAAGGGTACACAGTACGATACAGGGCTTGATCAGAATTTACTTGCCGAGATTGCTGAGTATTTCCAGCCAATGAGAGAAGAGGCTCTTAAGAGTGGGCTTATGAATACTAAGGTTCTTGGTGTTAATATTAAGACTCTTCTTTATCAGGTACCTGGTGGTATGCTTTCTAACCTTGTATCACAGCTTAAGGAAGCTGGTGCAGAGGATAAGTATCAGGCAGTGCTTGAGGAGATTCCAAGAGTTCGTAAGGACTACGGTGAGCCACCTTTGGTTACACCTTCATCACAGATCGTTGGTACACAGGCTGTTCTTAACGTTCTTCAGGGTGAGCGTTACAAGATGATCACTAAGGAGTCTAAGAAAGTTCTTGCCGGTGAGTTTGGTCAGACAATCAAGCCATTCAACCCAGAGGTTGTTAAGAAGGCTATCGGTGATGCTGAGCCAATCACATGCCGTCCGGCTGATAAGATTGAGCCACAGCTTGAGAGCTTTAAGAAGAATCCTATTGTACAGCAGTATGCAAAGCAGGAGGAGGATGTTCTTTCTTACGCATTGTTCCCGGCTGTAGCAGAGGAATTCTTTAAGTACAGAGAGGCACAGGAGACAAAGGTTGACCCTAAGGCTGCAGATAAGGCTAATAAGGCATATCCTGTCTAAAAACGTTCGACTGGCGTCGAAGTTAAGACATTCAACTTTGCGAAGCAAAGTTCAAGTCTGGAGAATGAAATTGCTCAGCAGAGGCTTCGCATTTTATTCTCCATTGAAAAGACATTCAACTTTGCGAAGCAAAGTTCAAACTACTAGGAAAATTTTTACACCGCAATTAGAATGTTTTGACATTTTAATTGCGGTGTTTTTGTGTCTGTTATATAATAATTGAAAATTTTGTTTATGTTTGTTATTAATGTATATTGACAAAATATAAAAATGAGTATAATATTTATAGTATAAGCATTATTCCCTATGTAACAGTTAGGGGGTATTTGATGAATAGTTCTAATGATTTTCACACGAATGGTGTGGAATGTTCAAAACAGATGAATAATATTGATTATCAATCTGTTTCGAATGATTTTAAGGTTATAAGAGCCTTGAAAGATCTTAATCTG
>JAFQIQ010000007.1 GCA_017397445.1 Lachnospira sp. | reverse complement strand
TTTATGCCCATTTTTGTGCACATAGGAGAAATTTTACTTTTTTGCCTCAAAACATTGATTTTTCTACTATAATATGTTATAATAAAACTCGTATGTAAACTGATTGGTAAAAACGTTCTCCACATAATACAAATTATGTGGAATATTAGGGCACATCTTATTTTTTTTGCATTCATCAAAACAAGTGTTTTGATACACGTGGAGGTTTTGTTTATGGATAAATATAATAGAATTCCCATGTTGAAAAAGTTCATAGAAGTGTTTGTTTCTGATGGTATTGAAAAAACAAATATGCGCTCTCTTTGTAAGAATGGAAACATCAGTTCACAAACTCTATATGAGATTTACAACAGTAAGGATGAAATTATTATCGCTTGCGGAACGTATGTAACTCAGCATCTTGAATTTGAACTTCGATCTGGTGTTAAAAATTATGCAAACGATAATGTTGCTATGGGAGAGTATTTCTTTGAAACATTCAAAAAGTATAAGGACGAAATTAGATTTTGTATGCAGCTTATGACAAGTCCCAATCCCGCATATAAAGGATTTTGTGATCATCGACCAGATATGCGTAAGTGGTCCAATGAAATAGCAGAAATTCTTAATGTTAATAAAGATATGTTTGAGAGCAACTTCCGCCTTTTTATGTCAATGATGTATTATTACTGTATGACTGGAGATGAGGAGGGGGCAAGGATACAAAGATATGCTCTTTATGACATAGTAAAAAAAGATTTATTAAGGACCGCTGGGTGAAAGCGAGGATAATTGTATAATGAAAAAACTCATATCATATATATTAACTTTTCTCATTATCGCAACCTCTTGCAACGTAGTATTTGCATCTGCAAGCGAAAACAATGAGACCACACTGTTTTCTGGTGGAAATGGTACAGAGGAGAATCCATATATCGTATCTACAGCTACAGATGTAATAAACATTGCAAACCATCTGGACTGTTACTTCCTTCAGGTTGGAGATGTTTCGTTCCAAGGTGAAGAACACACGCCAATCGGCACCTATGAATATCCTTTTACCGGAAATTATAATGGTAACGGTTTTTCAATCAAGGACATTTCATTTGAAAGCAAAGATACAGAATATTCTGGATTGTTTGGTTATTCGAGAGGAACAATTTCAAATGTCAAATTGAAAAATTGCTCATTTAATGTTTCCTCTAACACAGCAACGCTATATTGCGGTGCTATTGCCGGTTACAATTCCGGTACTATCTCCTCCTGTGTCGTTGATGCGAATATTAAATCTTCTACAAAAGGAGAAGGTCTTTCGGTTTATGCTGGAGGCGTTTCTGGTTTTTCGACACAAAAACTGAAAAATTGTTTATTCGATGGCGAAGTTACATCCACTGTTTCTTATATTGATAGTATCGCCTATAGCGGTGGTATTGTCGCTAACGGAAGCGCTCAAGATTGTACTAATCATGGAAACATAAGCTCTATTGCATCTGTGTCATCGGATGCTTATGCTGGTGGCATTGTTGCCATCACAAGAAACAGCATAGAAAATTGCTACAATGATGGAAATATTGTCGCGAAGAACGCAAACGAGGCTTATGCCGGAGGAATATCAGGTAAAAGTCAAAGCACTATAAAAAGTTGTAAAAATGATGGTTCTGTATATGCAAATACTAAGTATTCTTATTCGGAAACATATTCCGGAGGTATTTCCGGGATGAATAGATCTACAATCTCGTATTGTATAAATACTGGGAAGATTGATGCTGACAGCACCTCCTCCCATGTAAGAGTTGGTGGTATTGCTGGTTATAACTATAGTTCTGTTCAGGACTCTAAAAATTACGGTTCTATATCAGGATATGCCACAGAATATGAATCTCATATTGGTGGAATTGTAGGAACCTCTTATAGCGGCAGTTATGTTAGACGATGCTGCAATAATGGAAAAGTGTCCACAACAGATAATGGTTCGGCTTCACTCGGTTCGGCAGGCGGTATTGTTGGGCTGCTACAGTATGGAACAACGCTTCAATGTTGTAATCATGGTGAAGTTTTAGGAATACAAAACATTGACAAACTGAGCTGCTATGTTGGTGGAGTTGTCGGTGGAACAAGCGACTGTACAATAATTGATTGCTACAATACCGGCAAGGTTACAATGGACTATAAAGGCAATAGAGATTGGAGTGCTGGTGCTTGCGGTGGCATATACGGTGAGAGTGATAGTTCATGTGCTTATTGCTACAATACTGGCGAGTTGAAAGCCACATCTGAATATAGTGAAATAGGTGGCATTCAAGGATTAGGAAATTCTGCAAATGCAAACTCTCTTGAATATTGCTATGCACTCAAAGTATATGACGATCCTTATGCAATAGAAATGAACGATGCAGAATCTAAGCTCAAAGAAACCTATGCAGGTTTTGATTTTGAAAATGTTTGGGCTATTGCTCCCTCCATTAACAATGGCAGACCTTATATAGCAACCATTCCTAATGACGATAACGAAAATTGGTATTCAAACAACAATATTATGGTTTCCTTGTCTTCAAGTAGCACTAAGCTGGGTATAGGTAAAGAAAAAACTTTATCTGTTATTAGTGACTTAGAAAGTGAAGACTTGATTTGGACAACCTCTGACAGTGATATTGTTACTGTTGATGACGGAGTTATCACTGCGGTGGCAAAAGGTACTGCGATAATAACTGTATCATCCTTGGATGAAACTCATATTGCAAGTTGTGTAGTATCAGTTGTTGACGGAAATGTGTTTTCTATATCTGGTAAAATTTCCAGCTATGGAGATAATTCAAATGTGAAAATTGAATTATTAGAAACTGGTGACACTGTAACCATAAAAGATTCTAATAATTATCAAATAAACGATGTGTTCCCCGGTGCATATACAATCAGAGTTTCAAAATCAAAGCATTGTACACGAGAATACACAGTGGTTGTGTCAGACTCAGATGTAGCTCTTGATTTGGAAATTTGGTTGTATGGTGATGTGAATGCTGATGGCACTGTTAATCACATCGACGTTCTTCAGATCAACAGAAATATTGCAAGCCAGACATCAGTATTTGATGCAGGCACGGATGAGCTGAAAGCTTATCGCTTTAATGTGGCTAATGTAACAGCCATAAATGGTTCGGATACTGAACTGAACCACATTGATGTATTGCAAATAAATCGAAAAATAGCAAATCTTACTTCTATTTTCGATAGCCTTGAATAGAGATCGCTACGGAAAGGAGGTTTATAAATGAAAGGGATTATATCAAGTTTTTTAGTCGTTGCGCTATCTATTTCATGTAGTATGACCACTGTGAGGGCGAACGACTCACCAACAGAACACACAATAACAGACACGGGCCAGCTAATAGGAAGCTCTGCGAGCGTTTGGGGAAACTTCAAGAATGGTGATGTCATAGACATTTCTACGCTTTCTACAACCGAGTTAGGCGGAATATACATTCCTGAAGATATTTCGGCTCTGACGATCAGAGGCTCTACTGAGAAGACATATACCAAGTTCAACGTGAACAGCGAAAATGCAGTTTCGATAACATTGGAGAATGTAAAAGCTTCTTCCAGTACCGGACCATCATCCTTCTACTTGCCGGAAAATGCGCAAAGTACGATTATAGCGGTTGGTACCAATGAAATTACCTCTGCTAATAATTCTAAATGTATTATTGGTAATGTAACCTTTAAGGGCAGTGGTGACTTATCCATTAAATCTGGTCAAAGCACATCAAATTCAAATCTTGCTCATGGCATATATGGAAACGTTGTGTTTGATCATACTGGAACAATCTCCATTACAAGTGGAAACGGTAAATATGGTGGAAGCACAAGCAATGGTATTAGTGCCGGAGATGCAATTCTCGGAAATGTTGAATGCAAAAACACAGGCACCATCAATATAAAAGGCGGTGGCGGCGGTTCTGGAAGCTACACATCAGGTGGATCCTCAGTTTACACCGGCAATGGTGGTAATGGAATAAACGGAAACCTGATATGTAATGGTAATAACACTATTACAATAACAGGTGGATATTCTGCAGAAAGTGCAAATACAGCTGGCTCCGGTGTTCTTGGAAATGTTATTGTAAAAAAACAGACCAAATTAACCATCACTGGTGGTTCTAAAAATAAAACTACTAACACAGATGGTTGCGGAATCTATGGTTATTTGAAAGCTTATGATGATTCCGTTGTTGTAGTTACCGGTGGTAAGGGCGATTATGGTTCGTCATCTGGCTGCAAAGGCGGAGTTGGAATTTATGGAGAGGTACATCTCTATGATAACTCAAATGTAACATCTCTTGGTGGAGCCGGTGGTAGTGGAGGCTATAATTACAATGGCGGAAGTGGCAATTCCGGTATAGTAGGTAATGTTTATTTGCATGACAATTCATTGTTAACAACCACTGGCGGAGCTGGTTGCAACGTAACTCGAAATTATTCATCTGATACAATGCTTTCAACCACATCTGTAGGTGGTAGCGGCGGTTCAGCTATTGAAGGCGATGTAGTAATTGACGAGAATTGCTCATTAATCGCTACTGGCGGTAATGGTGGTGATGGCGGTTACACAACCACATCCAAAGGTGGAAATGCAGGTTCAGGAATTATAGGAGAGATAACAACCAATCCGAATATAAAATTAGTTGCAATCCCCGGAACTCCTGGTGATAAATACTATTCTGCAACTTCAGGTACAACTGGTTCTAAAGGATATGGAGTTATTTCCTCTTCAATACCGTTTCTGGACGGTGGTTATGTAAATGCACTGTTCTATAATGAGTCAAAGAAATCAACTGTCCCAGTTGACTCTAACGGCAATAATCTATACCTTGTTAAGATTACCCCGATTGTACAAAAACAACTTTTGATTAACAAGGAAGTTTCTATTACTTCTGAGGATTTAACCTATTGGTCATTTACAGATGAAGATGGAAACTTATATTGTTACTTACCAACAAACGTTTCTTTAGATATAAACTATGGTGACTATTCGGCTTCGTTATCAAAAATATGGGAAGATAATAATACAAATATGTATTTAACCCTAAAAACTGATAATACCGAATCTCCTGACGTAATCAACGGGACAACTCATACGGTTACTGAAGCATCAGAGCTTATAGGGAGAGAGGCTAACATTTGGACGGAAGTAAACAACGGTGACATTATTGACATATCTGGCTTAACTACAACAGAGCTTGGAAGCATATATATCCCCGCAGACATAAATTTACTCAAATTTAAAGGTTCTTCCGATAAAACATATAGTAAGTTCAGTATTAACTGCGAAGAATCTGTAACACTGGCAATAGAAGACATTAAATCAACATCGAGTTCCTTTAGATTTTCGGAAACCAGTCAAAGTAAATTTATTGTTGAGGGAACAAATGATTTCACAGCATCGGATAACTCAAAATGTATTATAGGCAATGTGGTTTTCACCGGAAGTGGCAATTTAACGATAAAATCCGGAAAAAGTTACTGGACAACCAATCTACCATGTGGAATTTCCGGAAATGTTATATTTGACCATACTGGAACTATAAAAGTCATAAGTGGCGATGGTCGCAGTGGCACATCTTCTTCAGTTGATGGTATGCATGCTGGTGATGCAATTTGCGGAAATGTGGAATGCAGAAATACCGGAACCATCATTATAGAAGGTGGCGATGGCGGCAGCGTATATACTGATTCATCTGCTTCTGGTGGCAGAGGCGGAAACGGTGGTTCTGGCATCAGTGGAAATCTGCTATGCAATGGTAATAATACAATTACAATTACTGGTGGTACGGGCGGATATTTAGGATTACGTGGAACATCCTCCACTCCCGGTACATCTGGCTCCGGTGTTCTTGGAAATGTGATTGTAAAAAATTCTACAAACATATCCATATCTGGTGGTAACAAGAGAAGCTACTATGATACAAACGGATATGGCATCAATGGTTACTTAAAAGCTTATGACAATTCTACCGTAACGGTTACTGGTGGTGCAGGTGCTCTTCGTGGTTCAAGCATCGGCGGTGATGGCGGAATTGGTGTATATGGTAACGTAACGCTATATGGTAATGCCACGGTTGTTTGTAATGGTGGCAAAGGTAGTAACGGCGACAGCGGAAACTCCTATTATACTTCCTCCTTCGGAAGCGGTGGCGACGGAAACATTGCTATTGTTGGTGATGTGACTTTGTATGATACATCCTCATTGACTGCAAACGGCGGCAATGGCGGCGATGGTGGTGATATGTACTATTCTGTTTCACCGACATACGGTACATCAGATGGCGGCGATGGAGCTACGGCGATAACAGGTAACGTATTTGTTGAAGACGGATGTCATTTAATTGTTAATTGCGCTGATGGTGGTGACGGCGGTCGTGCGAAGACATCTAATGGTGGAAATGCAGGCTCAGGTATCATAGGTGAGTTAACATTGGAAACCGATGTTGTAATTAAAGTTATTCCTGGAGATGTCGGAACAAAGTATTCTTCCACCTCTACCGGAAGCAACGGAATCAAAGGATATGCAATCATCACAGATACGATACCCGAAATCAACGGTGGATATATTAATGCTTTGTTTTATAATTCATCAAAGCAATCTATTACACCAATAAACTCAGACGGCGAAAGCTTGTATCTGACAAAAATCATTCCGTATGTTGATAACGAACTTATACCGAACTCCTCAGTAAGCATTGTGTCAGAAGATTTCACATATCCTTCGACAACTGATGAAAATGGTGAAGTTTATTGTTACCTTCCTTCCAGTGCAGATATGCAACTTGTGTATGGTAGTTATTCGGCGCCTCTCTCTCAAGTTTGGGAAGATAATAACACAAGTATGTATTTAACCTTGGAGTATCAGGGAAATAGCATTACCGGCAATGTTAAGTCGTTCGGTGATAGCACATCAGATACAAGTATGGAGCTGTTAAGCGGCAACACGGTCATAGAAACGGTGAAAGTTTCAGGTAATACCGGAACCTACAGTTTCGATGGTGTAGTTGCTGGCACATACACCTTGAGAATCAGTAAACCAATGCATTGTACAAGAGAATACTCGATTACAATGGATGGTTCTGACAAAACTCAAGATGCAGAGATTTGGTTGTACGGTGATGTTAATGGCGATGGAACTGTTAACCACGTGGACGTACTTCAGATCAACAGAAATATTGCAAGTCAGTCATCAGTGTTTGATACTGGCACAGATGAGCTGAATGCTTATCGCTTTAAGGTTGGTAATGTAACCGCAATCAACGGATCAGACACAGTTTTGAACCATGTTGATGTGTTACAAATAAATCGAAAAATAGCAAATCTTTCCTCTATTTTCGATTCACTTAATTAATTTTCATAAACGATTGGAGGGACATTATGAAAAAAATCATAAGTATTCTGCTTGTACTCTCTATGTTGTTTACATCTAATACGGTCTTGCCGATAACTGCTTTTGCAGAGAATATCGCAGAAAGTACTGAGGAAAGCAACATAACAGAGAATGATATCGAACAAGACATCGACAAGCAAGATGTGTGGGCCATTGAGAATAGCATTGAGCCCAAAGATGAGGATGTTGATGAAGAAGAATTGACATCCAGTGAAGAAATGATAACCTTTGCAGCATTAGATGAACAACGCGTATCTTTAATGTCTTATGGGGATGCTGAAATCTCTGGCAAGGTTCTTGATGAAAACGGAAATGCTATAAGTGGTGTTTCAGTATCTGTCTATGATGTTACCGAACACATATTTATAGATTTGTATTATACTAACTCATCTGGAACATGGAAATTTGGAGATGCAATAACTGGAGATACCTATTCGATAAGATACTATCATCCCTTATATGAAATCACTGATAACACAATTGAAATCAGTGCAGATTCTGCGAATGTTACCGCCCCTGATGTAACAGCAACAAAGATATATGATGAATTTACAGAAACAGACAGTTCCAAATTCACATATAGCGTCATAAACGGATTGTACATCAAGATCACGGGATACACCGGAGCAGACAATACAATAGTGATTCCCGAA
>JAFQIQ010000068.1 GCA_017397445.1 Lachnospira sp. | reverse complement strand
GTGAAAGGATGAATAACCAATATGTATAAAACCGATTCCCGAATGGTTCGTTCGGAAATCGGTTTTTTTATTGCAGTAAAATTTACTTGAAATTAAATTGGGTATCGGCCTTAGTTAGTGACCACCGCCACCACCGCCGCCACCGCGACCACCGCCGCCGTATCCGAACCCTCCACCTCCACCGCTGCGAGCGGCAGATGAACCGGAACGTACAGATGAGCGGAATGAACGTCCTGAATGTCTGATGCGTCCTGAGCGACAGTAATTGTTGCTGAGAATAGCACTTGAAGATGCATCAGGACATTTTAAGCTAATAGCCTTGATTACTTTGTCTGAAATTCCAAAAGCTGTTGCATAAACCAAATACTTTTCCCACAACGGAAGCTCAACTACAGTACGGTCAGACATAAGTGTTTCGCTGTTTAGGAAATTGTATAAGCCGCGCCATTTTTCATACTCATCTTCTCCAAACGGTGAAAGTAAAACTAAGGAATTGGATTGCTTTCTTATAGTGAAACAACCGATTATACAAGCTATACCGAATATGAAGTAAGCACCAAATGCCAAGTCCATACGTGTATGGTAAGAAATAATGTTTACCAAAGTCAAGAATATGATGCCAATTACCATGAAAAATGTTGCCTTGGAACGCATCTTTTTCTGTGGAGCAGTGTAGTCTGCTTTCTGGAAGTAACCTTCTTCAATTCCAATATTTACGATAGAGTTGGACATGTTTCTTACGAAAGAATCTGTGTTCTGGTAGTCCTGTGAAACTCTAGCCTGGAAAATCTTCATAGTAGTTGCATTGTTACGTGCGTGACGAACTAATAAGTTAAAGTAATATTGTTCACAAGGCGTAAGTGGTTCGTATTCTGTTTCAGGTACCTGTGCTTCTGCAATAGGCGTATCCACAGTAGGAACATCCATATTGTTGTAAGTTGGTGTTTCAGGCTCCGGCATAACGGTATCCGTCACATCAATATTCGGTATATTGGTCTGTGGCATAATATTCTGCTGAGGCACCTGCCAGTTAGTATACGGAGTATTCTGCTGAGGCGCCTGCCAGTTAGTATACGGAGTATTCTGCTGAGGCATCTGCCAAGTTGTATACGGAATATTCTGCTGTGGCATCTGCCAGTTAGTATACGGAGTATTCTGCTGAGGCGCCTGCCAAGTTGTATACGGAATATTCTGTTGTGGCATTTGTTGTATAGGTTGCCAAGTGTTGTACATAGGTGCATATGCAGGAGTAGGAGCTGGTGTCTTCCAAGTGGTGTTTTTGATTGTAATCTTTACATCCTTGTTAGGCAACTCTTCCAATTCGATATAATTCTTTCTTGCCAAGCTTAATAATATGGCTGAATATACACCTGAATCATCTTTTGGCACTTTGTGCTTGCAATGAACCAATGTGTTAGCAAAATTCGGATCCAAGTCGCTTGGAATTTCTCTGAAATACTCGAACTTCATCTCAGGTTTATAAAAAATGTATTTCTCACGCATACGAGAGCCTGATTTGAAGGAATATATCAGTATGAAAACTGAAGCTATTACCAATATTAAGAGGACAATGGTCTTTATAACTTTAAATCTTGCCGGAGCAGAAGCGTAGTCTGCCTGCTCATCATATATTTCAGTCAATACATTATCGCTGGTGTAGTAATTGGTTGATGCATGCTCTGTAAATATGTGTTTGTCTGCACCGAAGGACACCAGATCGAATTCGATGTATTGGTTATATGGTTTAAACTTAAGCTCCTCTTCATCTAATGAGAATGCAAATGTATGGTATCCCGGATTAATAGTGTCAGACTCTGTCACAGGGAAATCATTGGAATTAGTTCCGTATGTATAAACTTTATAATTGCCGGCACTTGGCATATCCTTATTTGGAAACAAAATCTGTGCATTAAAGGATTTTAAATGTTCAGTTGTACTTCCGGAATAAAGCGAAAGATACAAATCTGAACAGTCGTTGTATTTAAGTGCCGCATTGTACATTTCGTATTCAATCTCAAAGACAGCCTGCTCGCGATACATTCCGTATACGTAGAAAAATACGCATTCGTACTGAGCCTCTTCCTCATCATAAGGTCCCTCGCTGTGATACCATTTGCCAGGGCCATATCGGGTGTTGGTGCTGACGTAGTCAGAATCCTCCCAATATAATTTAGGGCTTTCAGTATAGACGATTTCAGCACCGGTAGGGAGTATCTGTTTTACGGAATTAACTTTATAGCTGACTCTTACACCGTCTACATAATCCTCCGGTAAATCCCGCCAAAGTTCCCAGAACAGATTGTTTTTTGAGGCGGCGTGAACATCAAAAGTCAGTCGTTCTGTTATAACAACCTTACCGCGACTTCCCTCTTCATCAACTACCACAGCCTTATAATCAACATCAGTTATTCGTGCGTAGTCATATGGATTTATCTGCATATCTTCTATTACATATGAGTATTCCGCTATAAATGGAGCGAAAAATATCAGAAGAAAAAGAAATAGGATAAAAAAGGTGACTATTTTATTTTTCATAAGCATCCCTCTTTCATTAGTATATTAAAGCAAGTGTACCAAAAAATTAAGAGAGTGTAAAGATAGTTGGTGTAAAACTATAGGTGTGAATTTTAGTGGGATTATGATAAAATGTATTGTAGCTTATATAAATCAAAAATATAAGCAATTACAGTGTGGGAGAAGATTTATGACAGATAAGTTTGAATTTAGAAATATTAGAGCGGATGAGGCTGATCAGGCGGTTACCATAGAACAGATATGTTTTCCGCCTAATGAGGCCTGTTCTGAAAAGAATATGAAAGAGAGAATTGCAAGGGCACCGGAGTTGTTTTTAGTGGCAGTTGATAGGAAAAACGGCCGTATTGCCGGATTTTTGAATGGTCTAGCCACTAAGGAAAAGATATTCCGTGATGAATTTTTTACAGATGCCAGCCTATATGACCCGGCTGGAAAGTCGGTTATGCTTTTGGGGTTGGATGTACTTCCGGAGTATAGAGGTCAGGGTCTTGCGAGAGAGATTGTGAATCAGTACCGGGTGAGAGAACGAGAGAAGGGACGAAAGAGTTTGATATTGACTTGCTTAGACTCAAAGGTGCAAATGTACGAAAAGTTTGGATTCCACGATGACGGTATAGCCAACTCCACATGGGGTGGGGAGGAGTGGCACCAGATGAGTTGTGAGATATAGTGGCAATAGTGGTTGTTCTCTATGTTTTATAGGGGGTAGCCGATTTGTGTAATTAACAGTACACATTTTTCCTAATTAATGCTATAATAAAATCAATGGTTTTGTTGAGGATATAATTCGTACACGAAAGAAGGTGTAAGATATATGAATATCACTAAGCTTGTGTTGGGAGCATGTATTACTAATTGCTATATCGTGGTGTCGGAGCAGAAAAACTGTATAATTATTGACCCTGCAGATGAGGCTGAGAAGATTATTGCGGTTGTGGAAGAGCAGGGACTTACGGTTAAGTATATAGTTATTACTCATGGACACACGGATCATGTGTTGGCGTTGGAGGCGGTGAAGAAGCATTTTGGCGCGGATATTGTGATTTCACGAATTGATGCGTGGAGACTTGAAGATGAGGAATTGATTAATGAAAGACCTTACGTGAGAGTGCCTTATAGGGCTGTGAAGCCGGATGTTTTGATTGAAGAGGGCGATGTGCTGGAAGTGGATGAACTCAAGTTTAAGTTCTATGGGATGCCGGGGCATACGGATGGTTCTATGGCAATTGTGATTGATGACATTATATTTACAGGAGATACATTGCTTAAAGAAAACCACGGCAAAACTACTTTGCCGGGAGGGGATGAAGATAAGCTGATAGAGTCCATAAACAGGTTGGAGAAGGCTTTTCCGGGGGATTACAGAATTCTTACGGGACATCGTGAAGAGACTACGTTGGACTATGAGCGGAAGTATAATCCGTACATAACAAGATAAAGGAGGCGTAACATGTCAGTTTGGGATAAATTATTCGAAAGTATCACGTCATCGGACTTTTATATTGTTTTATTTGCAATAGGTGAGCTGGTGTGTCTGGGGCTTTCAGTGTTTTTTGCAGTCAGTGTAAAGAAAAGGATAGAGGAGTGGAAAGGAAAACGTAACGTGGAGTTTTCTCACTATCTTTTTGAGGTGTTAAATGTTACATACAGTCTGTTTCTTACTATAATTACCATATTTCCGTTGCTGGGTATGTTTGGAACGGTAACGGCACTTTTGGGAGTGGATATGGCTGGAGATATGGCGCAGCTTCAGAACCGTTTCTTTGATGCACTTACCTCTACGGCATGGGGTATTATATTTGCCATTATATTTAAGATGCTTAATGCTGTGGTAGCCCCGTTTATTGAGGAGCAGATTGAGGAAGCAAAGAAGTTAAGTGAGGAAGTAGAGGAAAAAGGTTATGTGCCTACTTCGTATGACGTGCTTCGCAAATCAGAAAATGTTGCACCTGTGAGCAGGACAGAAGCTGTGGAGCGTTATTTTGGAGAAGCTGCTGTCAGCAGAGAAAACATTTTTTCCAGAGATGATAAAGAGGCGTCAGATGAGGTCGTAGAAAAGGGGGAGTAGGATGAAGAAAAGGGATGTCATTCTTGACTTTACTACGCTTTTGGATATTGCCCTGATTTTACTGTTTTTCTTTATTCTCTTTAGCAATCTGCAGGTTACGGATGCTTCGGATGCAGCAGATAAGAAAATGCAGGAGGCGGAGAGCCTTTATTCCCAGGCGGAAAATATGCACGAACAGTTGGAGAATGAGCTGGAGCATATAAAAGAGGCACCGGACAGAGATGGTGAGAATATTGATGGGATTCTTGAGTTTGATAAGGGGCTGAATGTTAAGTTTATTCTTGAAGTGCAGAGTGAGAATGTATGGGAACTTAATGTTTATAAAGGTCAGGAAAGTATTGGTGACATAAGAAGTGATTCGAATGTTGCAGTTGAGGTTATTAAACTTCTGGAGCACTCAGGGTATGAACCGGGAGACACTCTTATATGTGATTATATATACAATGCATCGCAACCGGGGACACTTGCTGCATACCGCGCTATGACGGAGGTTATTAAGTCAGTGAAACAGGAGTTTAAGTATTTTTATTATTCAGAAACAGATATTTCAATGATGGAGGATTAAATTATGAAAAAGGAACAGATGGACAGGGAAGAAAAGAAGAACATGAAGAAGAGAAAAGGTAAGGGTAAAGGCAGAGGAAAGAAGTTTGTTGGAACTGCAGTATTGCTTATTGTTGCGTTGTTTGTGTTAGGTTTCTTAATCGGTAAATTCGGCTTTGGATTTGGCGGGCAAGGAGACGGCGAAGGCGAAAGTGCTTCTCAGACGCAGACAAGCTCTGAACTTTCTACGAATTCAAAGAATATGATTGCAGTTTCGGTAGTTGAGAATGACTATTTATTCGAGAATAAGAAGATTACTTTGGACGAGCTTATGACAAAGCTTAAAGCAATGGATAATATCTGTGTTGAAATCACAAGTGATAATGCAGCCCTTAAGACATACAATTCTTTGACTGACAAGCTTAAAGCTGAAGGAATTGAATACGTGGAGAAGAAGTGACGGTGAATCATTTCAACGTTGTGAAGATATTGAAAGACTAATTAAAAAGCTATTTCTTTTTGAGTTAATCAGAAAGAAGTAGCTTTTTTATGTTTCCGGGAATCTGGTTATATTCAATAATTCAAAACTGGATATTTTTATATAACCAAACAAGGAGTAAATTGTATACATTGCAATAAAGAAAGAAGAGATGCTATGAAAAGAATTGCATTAATTAATGATTTGTCAGGGTTTGGAAAATGTTCTTTGGGAGCTGCAATACCGGTTATATCGGTTATGGGAATGCAGGCTTGTCCACTTCCAACGGCAGTATTATCGTCTCAGACTGAGTTTGAAAGTTATTATTGTCATGACCTGACGGACAAGATGGATATGATTACGGACCAGTGGGGGAAGCTGGGTGTCAGATTTGATGGAATATATTCCGGATATCTTGCGTCTTCGAAGCAGATACAGCATATGTTACATTTTCTGGATTGCTTCCAGGAAGAAGGAACATTGTATCTTGCAGACCCGGTTATGGGGGACAGAGGATTTACATATGATATGTTCAGTCGGGAGTTTCTTGACCGAATGAAAGAACTTACGAAGCGTGCTGATGTTATTACACCAAACCTTACTGAGGCATGTTTGCTGACCGGTGTTGATTATGAGGAATTAATTACGCACCGCCAGGAGCCGGATTACATTGAACGAATCAGGGAAATGTGCCAAGAGCTGCGAAGTAAAGCTGAGCGAAAGCAGACGGTGGTTGTCACGGGTGTTATTCGCGAAAAGCAAGGTGTGGAATACATTGGAAACATTGCACTTTCGGACGAAGAATTTGTGCATACGGAGAATCCATACACGGGTAAAGGGTTTTCGGGAACCGGGGATTTGTTTGCGTCAGTGATATGTGGTTCTCTTGTTAAGGGACTGTCAGTGCAGGAAGCTATGGAAAAGGCGGTATGTTTTTTGCAGGATGCTATAGAAGAAGCATCAAGAGAAGATATTCCGGCAGTGCATGGTGTGTATTTTGAAAAATATTTGTCTAGATTGTTATAGGAGAGTTTTATTATGAAAAATGTTAAGTATATTACTGCAACAGGTGTGTTTGCTACGTTGATTATGATTATGACAGCGTATATATGTCATGTGCCTATAGGCGTAAATGGCGGATATATTCACTTTGGAGATACGCTTATTTATCTGGCAGCAGCGTTGCTTCCAACACCGTATGCCTTAGTGGCAGCAGCAATAGGTGGAGGAATGGCTGATTTGCTTACAGCGCCTGTATGGGCTCCGGCAACTATTATAATAAAAATGTTAATTACGGTGCCGTTTACAAGCAAGAAGGGCAAGATGCTTAATGTAAGGAATTCGGTAGCGTTGGTTATAGGTTGTGCAATAACCGTGTTGGGATATTTTGTTGCGGAAACTATTATGTTTGGCCAGTGGAAGGTTGCAGTTTTATCTATGCCGCAGAATCTTGTTCAAGCTGTGGGAAGTGCAGTGTTCTTTATAATATTAAGTTTTGCACTGGATAAAGCGGGGGTTAAGAGAAGATTTTTTTAAAAAATCAATGTTGATAAAATCCTTAGTTGTTAAATGTGGATTTCTATGATATAATCGGTACGTTCTCGCGATAAAGCAAAAAAGCAGAGTCGCAAAGGCTAGAATATTTAGGGAAGGAATGGTGTAAGTTATGAGTATCAGAATTGGTATTATGGGTTACGGTAATCTTGGCAGAGGAGTTGAATGTGCAGTTAAACAGAATCCGGACATGGAGTTGGTTGCTGTATTTACAAGAAGAGACCCTTCTACAGTTAGCGTTCTTACTGAAAGTGCAAAAGTATGCAACGTTAGTGAGCTTGCAGACTGGAAAGATAAGATTGACGTTATGATTCTTTGCGGAGGTAGTGCTACGGATCTTCCAAAGCAGACACCGGAGCTTGCAGCTATGTTCAATGTAGTTGACAGTTTTGATACACATGCAAGAATTCCTGAACATTTTGATAACGTTGATGCTGCAGCGAAGGCATCAGGTAAGATTGGTATTATTTCAGTAGGTTGGGACCCGGGTATGTTCTCTCTTAATAGAATGTATGCGAATGCTATCCTTCCTAATGGTAAGGATTACACATTCTGGGGCAAGGGCGTAAGTCAGGGCCACTCTGATGCTATCAGACGAGTTGAGGGAGTTAAGGATGGTAAGCAGTACACAATTCCTGTAGAGGCTGCACTTGAGTCTGTAAGAGCAGGTGAGAATCCTGAGCTTACAACAAGACAGAAGCATATCCGTGAGTGTTTTGTGGTTCTCGAAGAAGGTGCAGATGCAGCTAAGGTAGAAGAGACAATTAAGAACATGCCTAACTACTTTGCTGATTACGACACAATTGTGAACTTTATCAGCGAGGAAGAGTTAAAGGCTAATCATAGTGGAATTCCACACGGCGGATTTGTTATCCGTTCAGGCAAGACAGGTTGGAACGAAGAGAATACACATATTATTGAGTATAGTTTGAAGCTTGACTCTAATCCTGAATTTACATCAAGTGTAATTGTTGCATACGCAAGAGCTGCGTATAGAATGGCTAATGAGGGTCAGACAGGTTGTAAGACAGTGTTTGATATTGCACCGGCGTACTTAAGTGTAGCAAGTGGTGCAGAGTTGAGAGCACATCTTTTGTAATTAGTTGAAATATAAACATTCTCCCGACCGTCTGGGTTGGGAGATTTTTTTGCACAATAAACTTGTTGGTTTTTGTCATATTATCTGATAAAATATAATTGATTATTTTTGTTTTGGGAGGTGCGAAGTATGCCGCCATATGGTAGAGGTGTTGCAAGAGGTTTTCTGACGGAGGAAGAAAAAGCGAATGTGCCCAAGGTAACGTGGCCATTGCTTAAACGCATTTTTTCATATTTGTTGCCATACTGGAAGCAGATGGCGGTTGTGTTACTGTGTATTTTGATTTCGTCGGCACTTAGTCTGTTGCCTTCTGTTTTGACAGGACGAATTATTGATGAAGGTCTTATTGACAGAAATATGAATATGCTTGTCACACTGATTTTGGTGTCGCTGGGTGTTACACTGGGGGCTAACCTTATTCGTGTGGCTGAGAGTTATCTTAATAACTGGATTGCACAGCATATTACATATGATATGCGTAACAAGATGTACAGGCATTTGCAACAAATGTCGCAGAGCTTTTTTACGTCCAATAATCAAGGTGATATTATAACCCGTATGACTAGTGACATATCCGGGGTGGAAAGGGTAATTACCAATACATTTACATCCATATTGTCCAATGTTATAACGCTGGCGGTTGCCGTTGTGATTATGTATCGTGAGAATTGGATACTGGCAACGGTGGGAATATTAGTTATTCCGTTGTTTACCATACCTACAAGGTGGGCCGGAAAGACGAGATGGACTCTTACAAGAGAGGCACAGGAGTGTAATGACAATATTAACGGGATACTTAATGAAACTTTGTCTGTGAGCGGTCAGTTGCTTGTAAAGCTTTTTGGAAGAGAAGAATATGAATATGACAGATATAAAGATGTTAATCATCGGATGATTAGCCTTAATATCAAGGAAAGTATGGCAGGACGATGGTTTATGGTTATAATAAACACATTTTCAAGTGTGGGACCTATGCTTCTTTATCTTGTCGGCGGTATTCTGATGATGCAATATGATTCGTCATTGACAGTGGGTGATATTACAGTTCTTGTAACATTGCTTGGCAAAATGTACGGTCCGGTTAATTCACTTTTGAATATTCAGGTGGAGTGGATTCGTGCTATGGCACTGTTTACAAGAATATTTGAGTATTTTGATATGCCGGTTGATATTAAAAATTCCGAAAAAGCTATTAAACCTGAGCAGGCAATAGGCAATGTTGAATTTAAAAATGTTGAGTTTTCTTATGACGAAGAGCGTAAGATTCTTAAAGATATCAGCTTTGAGTTGAAGAGTGGTACAAGTATAGCGCTGGTGGGACCATCAGGGTCAGGAAAAAGCACTATTGCTAATTTGATTTTAAGGTTGTATGATGTATCTAAAGGTCAGGTGACATTTGACGGAGTTGATGTCAGAGAACTTGATCTTGGGTTTCTTAGGGAGAATGTAGGTATAGTAAGTCAGGAAACATATCTGTTTAACGGCACTATACGGGAGAATTTACTGTATGCTAATCCGAAGGCTACGGAAACAGAACTTATTGAAGCCTGCAAAAAGGCTAATATATACGATTTTATTCAGCGACAGGAAAAGGGGCTGGATTCGGTTGTCGGTAACAGAGGGCTCAAACTGTCAGGTGGAGAGAAACAGAGAATATCAATTGCCAGAGTGCTTTTGAAGGATCCGGCATTACTTATATTTGATGAGGCTACGGCGTCCTTGGATTCTATTTCTGAGAATAAGATACAGGAGGCTATTGAACCGATTATTGAATCGAGAACAAGTATTCTTATTGCGCACAGACTCTCAACAATTCTTGCTGCAGACGAAATCCTTGTTATAAAGGACGGCGTTATTGCAGAGAGAGGAGTGCACGGAGAACTGGTTAAATCCGGCGGTATATATACTGAATTGTATGAAACTCAGTTTGGAAAAGCATTGGAAGCATAAGATGATGAAGGAGAAATATTTATGGGAATGTTTGATTTTTTTAAAAAGGATAATGCAGAAGCAGAAGCAGCAGTGACTGCAGAAGAGACAAAGAGTACTGAAATGACAAGAAGCAGATACACACTGATGGTTGAGGATGCATTTACATTAAAGAAAAAGAATGGTTTGGTAGTGGTTGGTCATCTTCATGGAGAAATTAAGGTTGGAGATGCTGCATACATATGTCATCATACAAAACCGATGACTTGCGTTAAGGTGTTGGGAATTGAGATAGAAAAGGGGAAGCCGGCACAGTCGGCAAGTAATCAGCCGGTGGCATTACTTTTGGATTGTGTGAGTACAAGAGAGGAAGCACCAAAGTTTGCAGTGATTTCAGGAATGGAACCACAGGTTGATGAAGGTGATAATACGAAGCTTCAGAATCCTATGCTTTTAGGTCTTTCTATGGAATATATGAGATTTGTTAAAGAGGAGCAATACCTTCATACACTTATATATGCAGCAACTCATGCGAAGTACATTACACCGGTTAAGGTAGATGAACAGTCAGCAGTGAGCTTTGTGGGAATAGGCAATCCGAGCGTTCCGGGAGTTACATTCCTTCCGCTGTTCACAGACTGGGTAGCACTTAATATCGATGAGTCAGTGTTTGAGAGTAATAAAAAGGACACAATGCTTATGGAATTCCCGGATGCAGTATCGGTGGCAAAGAACGGATATGAGGGAATTGTTATTAACCCATATGGTCCGGTGCCTGTTATGATGCCGGGAGAACTGATTAATGCAATTACGTCTCTTGAAGGATATAAGGACGAATTTGGTGAATAAATGGAACTGGTTATATTATCAATTGGGTTATTGTGCATAACCTTTTGGGAATATTTTTCACATATATTTGGCAAGCTCGCAAGAATATTGGTTGTGGCATTATTTGTAGGACTTTCTCTAAGTGCTCTGGCAGTGATGTTTTATCTGGATGGAAGAATTGCTTCTCTGATAATCTTTCTGGTAGCTGTTGTATTGTTTGTGGATTTTAGGCGTATATACAAAAATTATGGATTTTGTGGTAATGTGTTCACATTTTACAACAAGGAGATATTTAAAGTTGCGACTTTAATTTTGTGTATGTCTCTTGCCAGTCAGTATGCAACATATGTGCTTTTTAGAAAGGATGATATAGCGACACTGTTTTTCTGTCTGGCAATGACCGGTTTTGTTGCAATTAATGATGCTGCAAGGCAGTTCAGTTATAACAGTGGGTTCGAAGGTAGCGATGATGATTTGGAACTTGTCGGATATGTGGTAGGCTATCAGGGGAAAAAGGTATTAGGTGGCATAAAGCTGGTAATAGAGGTGGATTTAGATGAGGCCGCAAGGAATAATCCCTGGGGAACTGCATGGGGATTTAATAAGAGTGATGTGCGATGTGCCAACAAAATGGCTACAATTGATGCAAAAGCAGAGGGCCGGATAGTGTATTACATTACCGGAATGAGATATGATATGGCTACATATTACGTTGGCCGTGAATTTCATATGCGATATTCTGAACCAAAGAAAGTTCTTTATGTGGAGGATGAGCTGGACAACAACAAAACAGGGTTACTTATATGTATAGCGGTGGGACTGTTTGCATTCTTTGCATGTCTTACATATCTTGTTAGAAATTTATAAAATAATATGGAGGTTATGTTTGAAGGTTACTTCAGATATAACCTCCTTTTTGTTGTTGTTTTACCGGATTTGTGGTGAAACTGAAGTGGAGCAGAATTAGAGGGGAATTTCTGAAATACAATTAAAATTTATTGTAACACGATAAAAAGTTATTGACAAAGGGAAAGAAAAGGTATATATTTCTAATCAGGATATGATATAGATATCTTAGACATCAGATAATTGTAATGGAGGATGGAATATGAGTCAGAAAGCGTTATCAGTTTGGTTAAAGATGATATTAATAGGAATGGCATTGTGTGGTTTAGTGGTGTATGGATATGCAGTTCCTTTTGGAGGTAATGAGCTGTTGGGCCCTGTATCGGATATGGCGGGTGGGCTTATATATGTGTGGATAACTGCCATACCATGTTATGCAGTATTAATATTTGGTTGGAGAATTGCAACTAATATTGGAAAAGATAATTCATTTTGCCAGGAGAATGCTAATTGTCTGAAGTGGATTGCATTTCTTGCGGCGGCAGATACCATAATTCTTTTTGTAGGCAATATAGTGTTGTTGTTAATTAATATGAGCACACCGGTTATTATATTTGGCTCATTTATAATATGTTTTGTGGGAATCTCGATTTCAGTGGCAGCGGCAGCACTTTCACATCTTGTCTTGAAAGCAGCAGTGCTGCAAGAACAGAGTGAATTGACAATATAGGAGGGGCATATGGAATTAGAATTGGAAGGCGAAATTATATTTAATATAGATGTTATGCTTGCCAAGCGCAAGATGAGTTTAACGGAGCTGGCAGACAAGGTCGGCATCACGGTAGCGAATATGTCGATTCTAAAAACGGGTAAGGCAAAGGCTATTAAGGTTTCAACGCTTACAAAGTTATGTCAGGTGTTGGAGTGCCAGCCGGGAGATATCCTGGAATACAGAGGGCCGCAGAGTTAGGAGGGGCAAAAATGGACAATAATGTATTATATAATCAGCAGATAGGAATGGTCCCGCCACAGGGGATGCCACAACCGATGTATACACAACAGGCTATGACACATAGAGAAACAGATGAAACAAAGAATATGAAAGGCAACTTTGTATTCTTCGGTGGGGTAACATTGCTTTATGCAGTGTTCTATGTGATTTGTATGTTTAGAAATGACGCAGGGGTTGCGATTCTGCCCTTTGTAGTGGCAAGTGTTGTTTACTTAAATGTAGCTGTAAAGAAGTTAGGGCTTGTGATGAAAAAGGGCGGTGTGTTTTATGTTGTGGCGATGCTGCTTTTGGCAGTGTCAACATTTTGCACGGATGATGGAAGAATAATATTCTTTAATAAAACGGGGATATTTTTGTTGGCATTAAGTCTTATGATTAATCAGTTTTATGATACAAAAAGCTGGTCAATAGGAATGTACTTTGGCAACATAATTATGACTTGGTTTGCAAGTCTTGGAGAGATGTTTCAGCCGTTGACGGATGCTGCGAATTTCTTCAAGAAAGGAAATAGTCGCAGAAATAAGAATGTATTGTACGTGGTTCTTGGTGTTGTGATTGCTGTTCCGCTTGTGGTATTCGTTTTGGTGATGTTATCTTCTGCGGATATCGTATTTAGAGAGGTTTCAGTGTCATTTGTAAGTGGAATGGATATAGAGGCAGTTATAGAGGTGGTGTTTAGAATTGCTTTTATGTTTTTCGCCACATACTGGTTAATATCATTTCTTTGTAAGAGGACACTTAACACTACAGTAAAAGATAATCGCAAGGGCGAGCCGGTTTTGGCAATAACTGTTAACAGTATGCTTACAGCAGTTTATCTGTTGTTTTCGGGAATTCAGATAGTATATCTGTTTATGGGACAGATGAAATTGCCGGAAGGATATACATATGCTATGTACGCAAGAGAAGGTTTTTTCCAGCTTCTTGTGGTAAGTGCCATGAATCTGGTTATAGTACTTATATCCATAAGCTGGTTTAAAGAAAGCGAGATATTAAAGTGCGTGTTGACAGTAATGTCTCTTTGCACATTTGTAATGATAGCATCAAGTGCATACAGAATGATAATGTACATACGTTATTATTATCTTACTTTCCTGAGAATATTAGTGTTGTGGGCACTTGCACTTTTGGTAGTGTTATTTGTGGGCGTGATTGTCAGCATATTTAAGAAGAAATTTCCGCTGTTTAGATATAGTATGGTTGTGGTGACAGTGTTTTATATTGCGTTATCTTTTAGCCACCCGGATTATATAATAGCAAAGGTTAATATTGAAAATGCTACGGAGATTATAACAGCAACAGATAGAGATAATGTGTTGTCGGGAAGAGGTTTCTTCCTTTCTGAGAGAAGATATAAGGATTATTATTATCTGTCATCACTCAGTGCAGATGCTGCACCTGTTGTAATTCCTTATCTTGAAGGATTGGGATATGATGTTAAGGCAATTTATGAGAATGAGAGTGGTGAGAAAGCTGATTATTACGACGACTATATGGAATATGGTACGCCATATGGTGATGATTTCGGGTATCTGTATATTGAAAATCTTAGATATTCAACAGAGAATCTTGGCATACGTACTTATAACGTGTCAAGGCATAAGGCCATAAGGTGCATAGAGGAGGCAGCGAATTAACGTGGGATATGAGTTCGCTCCGGCTTATCTGTATGTCTGATAAATATTATAAAATGTAATGTATAACAATGCTCTCATAGCAGTGAAAACACTGTTATGAGGGCGTTTTTGTGCAAAATGTATAATTACTCCGTTGCATTTTCGCTTTAAAGCGGTAAAAAAAACTAGGAATATGTTGGAATTTGTGCTATAATGTCTGCAGTATATTAATATAGAGAGGAAAAATTATGCCTATTACAGAGTTTTTGGAGAGGAATGCCAGAGAGTTTCCTAATGACATAAGCCTCGTAGAAATTAATCCTGAGATTAAAGAGAGCAGAAGGGTGACTTGGAAAGAGTATGAGCTTATTGAGCCAACACCTCAGACAAGTTACAGAAGAGAGATTACTTGGAGTGTGTTTAATGAGAAGGCAAACAGATTTGCTAATCTATTGATTGAGAGAGGGATTAAGAAGGGCGACAAGGTTGCCATCCTGATGATGAATGGTCTTGAGTGGTTGCCGATATATTTTGGTATATTAAAGACCGGAGCGTTAGCAGTACCGCTTAACTTCAGATATTCATCAGATGAGATTGAGTATTGTGTTAATCTTGCAGAGGTTGATATCCTTGTATTCGGACCATCATTTATCGGGCGAGTAGAGGAGATTGCAGACAGAATCAGCAAGGGCAGATTGCTTATATATGTAGGAGAGGGATGTCCAAGCTTTGCAGAGGATTATAATTCATTGTCTGCTAACTGTTCAAGTCAGTCTCCGAATATTGAGCTGACAGATGATGATGATGCGGCTATTTATTTCTCATCGGGTACAACAGGTTTCCCGAAGGCTATTTTACATAAGCACAGAAGTTTGGTGCATTCCTGCAAGGTAGAACAGAACCATCACGGACAGCAGAAGGATGATGTGTTCCTTTGTATTCCGCCACTTTACCATACAGGTGCTAAGATGCACTGGTTTGGTAGTCTTTTATCAGGCGGTAAGGCGGTTCTCCTTAAAGGAACTAAGCCGGAATTTGTGCTTGAAGCAGTATCTAAAGAGAAATGTACCATTGTCTGGCTGTTAGTGCCATGGGCACAGGATATACTTGAGGCTATTGAAAGTGGTAAGGTTAATTTGGATGATTATGAGCTTTCACAGTGGAGACTTATGCACATAGGTGCTCAGCCTGTTCCACAGAGTCTTATTAAGAAGTGGAAGTCTATTTTCCCTAATCATGCATATGATACTAATTATGGCTTGTCAGAGTCCATAGGACCGGGTTGTGTGCATCTTGGTGTGGAGAATATACATAAAGTAGGTGCTATCGGTAAGGCCGGATACGGCTGGGAAGTTAAAATCGTTGACGAACACCGTAACACAGTAGAAAAGGGTGGTATAGGTGAGCTTGCGGTAAAGGGCCCTGGTGTTATGACCTGCTATTATCGTGATGAGAAAGCCACTAATGAAGTGCTTGCAGATGGATGGCTTTATACAGGAGATATGGCACAGGAGGATGAAGACGGATTTATCTTCCTTGTAGACCGTAAAAAGGATGTTATCATCAGCGGTGGTGAGAACCTTTATCCTGTACAGATTGAGGACTTTATCAGAACTAATGATAAAGTTCATGATGTGGCAGTTATCGGTCTTCCGGATAAGAGACTTGGTGAGATTGCAGCGGCCATTGTGGAGCTTAAGGAAGGTCAGACTATGACAAAGGAAGAGATGGATGAGTTCTGTCTCAAGCTCCCACGTTACAAGAGACCGCACGAGGTTATATTTGCGGATATTCCGCGTAATCCGACAGGAAAGATTGAGAAGCCAAAGCTTCGTGAGAAGTATGGTGCGAATAAGTTGATTGCAGAGCAGAATTTAGGTTGAGATATTGTTGACAGTATTAGTGAGAAATACAACCCACGCAGACATGCTTGCGTGCGGAAAAGAACGTAGCAGTACTAATCTCGCACGGCACTACGTTTGTGCTCTATAAGTGCTGACGTTCTTTTACGGTCTGCTTAGGGTTGTACCTCTCACAACAATACCCGTAAACAATACAACCAAATAACAGATAAAGAAGATGGAGGATGTTATGAGTGAAGTAAAGATTATGCTTGGTAATGAGGCGATTGCCAGAGGTGCATACGAGGCTGGTGTTAAGGTTTCAGCGGCGTATCCGGGAACACCAAGTACAGAAATTAGTGAGAATATTGTTAAGTATCCGGAGATTTATGCAGAGTGGTCTCCTAACGAAAAGGTTGCTATGGAAGTTGCTATAGGTGCATCTATAAGTGGTGTGCGTTCTATGGCATCTATGAAGCATGTTGGTGTCAACGTGGCAGCGGACCCTCTTTACACTATTGCATATGCAGGTGTTAATGGTGGTTTGGTACTTGTGGCAGCAGATGATCCGGGACTTTATTCTTCGCAGAATGAGCAGGATACAAGATGTGTTGCAAGAGCAGCTATGGTGCCGGTTCTTGAGCCTTCTGATTCACAGGAAGCAAAGGATTTTATGAAGTACGCATTTGAGCTTTCTGAGAAGTACGATACACCAATGATTCTTAGAACAACTACAAGACTTTCACATTCACAGGGACCTGTTACTCTTGAGGACAGAGTGGTTCCAGAGGATAAGGTGTATGAAAGAAATGTTTCAAAGTTCGTTATGATGCCTGGTAACGCTAAGGGAAGACATGTATTTGTTGAGAAGAGACTTAAAGACATGGCAGAGGACGCTTGCAATATGTCTATCAACAAGGTAGAGATGAACGATACAAAGATTGGTTTCATCACAAGCGGTATTGCGTATCAGTATGTTAAGGAAGCCTGTCCTGAGGCAAGTGTGTTAAAGCTCGGTCATGTTCATCCGCTTCCAAGAAAGCTCATAGAGGATTTTGCGTCAAAGGTTGACACATTGTACATATTTGAGGAGTTAGAGCCTGTATTTGAAGAGCAGATTAAGTCTTGGGGTGTGAAGTGTATCGGTAAGGAAATCTTCACAGTTCAGGGTGAGTACAGCGCTAATATGCTTCGTAAGGCAGTGCTTAAGGAGGATGTAGAATTGTCCGCAGCTGCGCAGGTTCCGGCAAGACCACCTATTCTTTGTCCGGGATGTCCTCACAGAAGTGTGTATTCAGTGCTTAATAAGTTAAAGATTCATGCAGCAGGAGATATCGGTTGTTATACACTTGGTGCAGTTGCACCTCTTAGTGTTGTTGATACAACAGTCTGCATGGGTGCAAGTATCTCTACACTTCATGGTATGGAGAAGGCTAAGGGTAAGGATTATGTAAAGAATTGGGTTGCCGTTATCGGTGATTCAACATTTATGCATACTGGTGTTAATTCGCTTCTTAATATGGTTTACAATCAGGCAACAGGCACAGTTATGATTCTTGATAACTCTACAACAGGTATGACAGGTCATCAGGACAACGCTGCCACAGGTAAGACACTTATGGGCGAGGAAGTTCCGGCTATTAACATAATGGGACTTTGCAAGTCTATGGGCATTAAAAATGTTGTGGAAGTCAACGCATTTGATACAGTAAACTTAGAAAGAATTGTTAAGGAAGAAGTTGCTAAGGATGAGCTTTCTGTTATTATCACAAAGTCTCCTTGCGTACTTCTTAAGGGTCAGAAGTTCCCTAACAAGTGCAAGCCAATTCCAGAGAAGTGTAAGAAGTGCGGAATGTGCTTAAAGCCAGGTTGTCCGGCACTTACAAAGAACGAAGATGGAACAATTTCTATAGATATGACAATGTGTAACGGCTGCGGTCTCTGTAAGGGACTTTGTAAGTTTGATGCAATAGAAACAGTGGAAGCATAAGGCTGGAATGGAGGAAGAAATGGCTAATAATACAAAGAATATAATGATAGTTGGTGTAGGCGGTCAGGGCACACTTCTTACAAGCCGTGTGCTTGGTGGTATTATTGTAAATGCAGGCTATGACGTTAAGCTTTCAGAGGTTCATGGTATGGCACAGAGAGGCGGAAGCGTTGTAACATTTGTAAGGTATGGCGAGAAGGTTGCAGAACCTATTGTTGAGGAAGGTCAGGCAGATGTGCTTATTGCCTTTGAGAGACTTGAGGCACTCAGATATGCACATTTCTTAAAGAAAGATGGAGTTATAATTGTTAACGACCACAGAATTGACCCAATTACAGTAGTGACAGGAATGGCTCAGTATCCTGATGATATCATTGAGGGTCTTGAGAAGGAGCACAAGGTTCTTAGGGTAAATGCTATGGAAGAGGCTCTTAAGATGGGTAATTCCAAAGTGTTTAATATAATTGTTCTTGGTGTTGCTGCGAAGCATATGGATTTCTCAAAAGAGGCGTGGCTTGAGACTATTGAGAAAACTGTGCCGCCAAAGACAGTTGAAATAAACAAGCAGGCATTCCTACTTGGATACGAAAGTTAAAGATAATAAAGGGTTATACAAAAAAGGAGCGTAGCAAAATGATTTGGAATGAAGCAAAGGAGTGTATGAGCCGCGATGAGATGCGTGCCCTACAGAGTGCGAGACTGGTAAAGACAGTAGACAGAGTTTATCACAATGTTGAGTATTATAGAAAGAAGATGCAGGCATTAGGTATTGAGCCGGGCGACATTAAGGGAGTGGAAGATCTTCACAAGTTACCATTTACAACAAAGGATGACTTAAGAGATACATATCCGTTTGGATTGTTTGCAGTGCCGCAGTCACAGATTGTACGTGTTCATGCTTCTAGTGGTACAACAGGTAAGGCTACAGTAGTAGGTTACACAAGAAAAGATATTTCTATATGGTCAGAATGTGTTGCCAGAGCATTTTCACAGGCCGGGCTTAATAGAGACGATATTATTCAGGTAGCTTATGGTTACGGTTTGTTCACAGGTGGTCTTGGTGCACATTACGGAGCTGAGAATCTTGGTGCAACAGTAGTTCCTATGTCAACAGGTAACACAAAGAAGCTCACAACAATGATGAAGGACTTTGGTGTAACTGCTATCGCTTGTACTCCATCTTACTTGCTTCATATTGCTGAAACATTAGAGGCTGACGGTGATCTTGATAAGATTAAGTTAAAGGCTGCTATCTGCGGTGCAGAGCCTTGGACAGAGCAGATGCGTATCCAGATTGAGGAAAAACTTCATATCAATGCACATGATATCTATGGTCTTTCAGAGATTATGGGACCGGGTGTTGCTTGTGACTGTCAGTATCACAAGGGACTTCATGTATACGAGGATCACTTCCTTCCGGAGATTATTGATCCTAAGACATTTGAACCACTTGGTGAGGATGAGACTGGAGAGCTTGTATTTACAACAATTACAAAGGAAGGTATTCCTTTGATCCGTTACCGTACAAAGGATCTTACAAGTATTAACTATGGTAAATGTGAGTGTGGAAGAACACTTGCTAGAATCAGCAGATTCAAGGGTCGTTCAGACGATATGCTTATTATTCGCGGTGTTAACGTATTCCCTTCACAGGTTGAGGCTGCTCTTCTTGAGTTGGGCGAGACTGCACCATATTATATGATAATCGTGGATAGAGTTAATAACCTTGATACATTGGAGATTCAGGTAGAAGTTGGTGAAGAGTACTTCTCAGATAAGATTAGTGAGCTTGAAGGACTTGCTAACAGAATCGGTCATGCTATACAGCAGGCAATCGGTCTTTCAGCAAAGATTAAGCTTGTTGAGCCCAAGACTATTGAGAGAAGTATGAGTAAGGCTGTAAGAGTTATTGATAAGCGTAAATTAGTATAATGATGAGGCGGGCGGCGGGAAACACGTAGTGTTACCCGTGCGCCGGAGGCGCGAGGCAACTATGTTGCCTCGCCGCCCGCTAACTCATAGAATGGAGGGTTTGTTATGGTAGTTAATCAGTTATCGGTATTTATTGAGAATAAGGCTGGTCGTCTTGAGCAGGTTCTTGAAGCACTGAAGGCAGAGGATATCAATATTATTTCTTTATCTCTTGCTGATTCAAGTGATTATGGTCTTCTTAGAATGATAGTATCAGAGCCACAGAAAGCAAAGGATTCATTGAAGGCAAAAGGTTTTACAGCCATGCTGACACCGGTGCTTGCTGTTAAGCTTTCGCACAAAGTAGGCCAGTTGCAGGAGCTTCTTGCAAAGATATGTGAGGCTGGAATTAATGTAGAATACACATATGCACTTGCAACAGGTTCAGATGATGCTTCAATTGTTATCAAGACTGCAGACGTAGAGAAGGCAATGGCAGTTCTTGAAGGAACAGACATAGAGCTTATTAAGGCAGATGAATTAGGTTAATTAAAGATGGGGCGGGCGGCGGTGCCGTGTAACGGCACCGGAACCGCAAAAGGCGGTGCAGTCCGTTCGGACTGCCCGCCCGCCTTTGTCTTTGATAGAATGGGGCATTTATGATAATAGATTTTCATACACACATTTTTCCTGAGAAAATAGTTGCAAAAACGATCGAAACACTGGAACAGAGAGCCGGAATTAAAGCGTCAACTGACGGAACACTGAATGGTCTTATTGCTTCTATGGATAAGGCAGGTATTGATATGTCTGTGGTTCTTCCGGTGGTCACTAAACCGAGTCAGTTTAATACCGTGAATGAATATGCAAAGTATGTTAATGAGACATACGGTGACAGACTGATTTCTTTTGGAGGAATTCATCCGGACAGTGAGGATTATAAGGCGCAGCTTGATACTATAAAGAGTTTAGGGCTTCCGGGCATTAAGTTGCATCCTGACTATCAGGGTGTAATGATTGATGACCCGAGATATATGAATATTATAGAGTACGCAGATAGTCTGGGGCTTATTATACTCACCCATGCAGGTGTGGATATAGGCTTGCCGGAGCCGGTACATTGTACGCCGGATAGAATGCGCAGGGTTATCGATGATATTAAGCCTAAGAAGATGGTTGTGGCACATTTTGGAGGGTATGACTGTTGGGAGCAGGTGTATGAATGTCTTGCGGGGGAAGATGTTTATCTTGATACTGCATTTACATTGGATTACATAGGTGAGGAAATGTTTTATAAGATTTTAGATAAGCATGATGCTAAAAAAATTCTATTTGCCTCCGATTCGCCATGGTCAGATGCCAATAGAGGAGTTCAGCTTTTGAAGCGTATGCCGCTTAGAGAAGATGTGATTAATAATATACTGTACGGTAATGCAAAGCGATTGCTTGGGTTTATGTAGTTGAGAGTTTAGGAGGATATAAAAGTGGCTGTTAAGGTAGTGTTTCTGGTAGTGTTTTTTGCTATAATGATAGGAGTAGGTGTGTATTCGAGAAAGCATGCTACTAATGTGGGGGATTTTGTGCTTGGTGGAAGAAGTGTAGGTCCATGGCTTACTGCATTTGCCTATGGTACATCTTATTTTTCGGCGGTAGTTTTTGTTGGATATGCCGGACAGTTTGGCTATAAGTACGGTCTGTCGGCAACATGGATTGGTATTGGAAATGCTGTTATTGGCTCCCTTCTTGCTTGGATTGTGCTTGGAAGAAGAACAAGGGTTATGAGTAATCATCTTTCAGCATCAACCATGCCTGACTATTTTGGTAAGAGATATGATTCTAAAGCAATCAGAATCGCAGCTTCTGCCATTTCTTTCATATTCTTGATTCCATACACTGCTTCGGTTTATAATGGACTTTCAAGATTATTTGGTATGGCATTTGATATTCCTTATGAAGTGTGTGTAATAGCAATGGCAGCGCTTACGGCAGTTTATGTGGTTTTGGGCGGTTACATGGCGACAGCTATTAATGATTTTATTCAGGGAATTATTATGCTTTTTGGTATTGCGGCAGTTATTGTATCAGTGCTTAATGGACAGGGCGGCTTTTATGAGGCAATTGGAAAGCTTGCAACTATCGAGAGCGATGTTCCGCTTACTATGGGCCAACAGGGTGCATTTACCTCATTCTTTGGTCCGGATTTGCCTAATCTTTTGGGTGTAGTGGTGCTTACATCACTTGGTACTTGGGGACTTCCACAGATGGTTCACAAGTTTTATGCAATTAAAGACGAAAAATCTATAAAATCAGGTACCATTATCTCTACAATATTTGCTATAATAGTATCAGGAGGATGTTATTTCCTCGGAGGATTTGCGAGATTGTTTGATACGCCGTCTATTCATAATGCTGACGGCAGTGTGGTTTATGATGCGATTATTCCAAGTATGTTGGCTACGTTGCCGGATATACTTGTTGGTATAGTTATTGTGTTAGTGTTATCAGCCTCTATGTCTACATTGTCCTCTTTGGTGTTGACATCAAGTTCTACACTTACACTCGATTTGATTAAGGGTAATATTGTTAAGAATATGAATGAGAAGAAACAGCTTCTTTGTATGAGGGTGTTCCTTGTTGTATTTATTGTTATCAGTGTAGTGATGGCGTTAGATCCACCAACATTTATTGCCCAGCTTATGGGTATTTCATGGGGCGCGTTGGCGGGGGCATTCCTTGCACCGTTTATGTACGGACTTTATTGGAAGGGCGTTACGAAGGCAGCTGTATGGGCAAGTTTTGCATGCGGTGTAATTCTCACAGTGTCCAATATGTTCCTTAAGTTTATTGCATCGCCTATTAATGCAGGTGCAATTGCGATGGTTGCCGGTATGATTATTGTTCCGGTTGTAAGTCTTATAACTCCTAAGATGAAGAAGGAGAAGGTTGATAAGATTTTTGAATGTTTAGATGAAACAGTAGTTGTTCACAGAAGAAGTTCTATCGAAGAATAAGATGATATCTGTTTGACAAATGTTTCATGGAAAGGCGGGTTATGGCAGAGCAGGTAAGTTGCGATTATTGTAATAATCTTGTTTTTGATGAAGAGTTGGAAGAGTATGTATGTGATGTTAATATGGACGAGGATGATTATGCGAGACTGTTAAGTTCGGCATATAAGGCTTGCCCTTATTATCAGAGCAATGATGAATATAAGATTGTAAGGCATCAGATGTAAACTGTGGATGGCGGTTGCACCGCCACAGCAGCACATTATATTTATAAGAAGGAGGGAGTCATATGAGCAAAAAAACGATTTTGATGATTGATGATGTTAAGCTTAATCTTGCTGCAGCAACAGATGTTTTGAAAGACGAGTATATATTATATGAAGCTCTGTCGGCAGAGGAAGGTTTTGCTATCCTGGAGGATGTGATTCCTGATTTGATTCTTTTGGATATTAATATGCCTCTTATGAATGGCTATGAAATGCTTGAAAAGATTAAAGGCAGTAGAAGACTTAGAGGTATTCCGGTTATCTTCTTAACAGGAGATACTAAGGCCAGCAGTGAAATTATGGGATTTGATTTAGGTGCGGTAGATTTTATTACCAAGCCGTTTGTTGCACCTGTTATGAAGCGTCGTATCAGGACTCAGCTGGAACTTTCTGAGTATAAGAAGTCCTTAGAAAAGCTTGTAGATGAGAAAGTTGCGGAGAATGAGAAACTTCAGGATATGCTTTCTGTGGGCTTTGCTGAACTTGTGGAGTCAAGAGACGGTGTAACAGGAGGGCATATTAAGAATACATCTATTTATTTTGATGCATTTATCAAACATCTTAGAAATGTACCTAAGTATAAGGAAGAGATTACGGATAATTATGTTAAGTACGCCATAAGGTCGGCACCTCTTCATGATATCGGAAAGATTGGTATTGATGACAGTGTTCTTAGAAAACAGTCGTCCCTCGAAAAGGGTGAGATGAAGTATATGATGACTCATTCTGATTTGGGTGCATTGACATTTCGCAAGATAAGAACTCAGATGTTCCCGGATAATGAATTTCTGATGATAGCTGAAAATATGGCGTTGTATCATCATGAAAGATGGGATGGCACCGGTTATCCAACAGGAAAGGGTGGAACAGATATACCATTGTGTGCGCGTATTATGAGTATTGTGGATGTGTATGATGCGTTAACATCTAAGCGCCCATATAAGGAACCGTATCCTCACGAGAAAGCTATGGCTATTATTGTGGCAGGAAGAGGTTCGCAGTTTGACCCTGATTTGGTTGATGAGTTTTTGTCTATCAGCGAGACTATCAGAGTCTGCTTACAGCATAAGATTATGGTTAACAGTGGAAAATTGTTAAGTTTTAATAATGAGGAGTAGTTATGAAGAAGATTGCTAGTTTTACAGTGAATCATATAGATTTGCTTACGGGGATATATGTTTCAAGACGTGATTATATTGGAGCGGAGGTTATTACAACATTTGACCTTAGATTTACAAGACCCAATGTTGAGCCACCGATGGAAACAGCAGGTATTCATACGATTGAACATTTGCTTGCTACATTTCTGCGCAATCATTCTGTGTGGAGTGAAAAGACGGTTTATTTTGGCCCAATGGGATGCAGAACCGGATTTTATGTGTTGTTCGCAGGTGAGTTAAAGTCAGAAGATATAGTTGATGTTTTAAGAGAGGCTGCTGATTACGTGCTTTCTTACGAGGGTGAGATTCCGGGATATAGTCCGAGAGACTGTGGTAATTATCTTGATAATAATCTTACTTTGGCAAAAATTTATATGAAAAAGTTTAAGGAAGAGGTATTGGATAATCCGGTGGCGGAAAGATTGAATTATCCGGTGTGAGCTTTTGGTTACTAAATGATTACAGGGGAGGATGTTGTAATGGACAGTATATTTGATGGATTAGGAAGCGTTGGTGAAGAGTGGGAGGATGCAGCTTCAAGTGAAGATGAGTCAGAGGGTGCAGAGATTGTATGCTTAAGATGTGGTACACCAATGCAGTATATTAAACAGGAAAAGATTCAGCTGGGTGAGCGGGGCTTCTTAAGCGGTGATTGGGCACATATAAGTGCAGGAGCTCTTTCTGTACACATATTTATGTGTCCGCTTTGTGGTAAGCTTGAGTTCTTTGATCCATATGTGTTTGAGCATGGAGGGGAAATGGAAGAAGTTGTTGAAGAGCCACAGATTGCTCAGGTGGAATGTCCACAGTGCGGTAAGATGCATGATATGGATTTTCCAAGATGTCCATTCTGTAAGTATGATTATAGGGAAGATTAATAAAAAGACTGTCGCAGGCTAAGCGACAGTCTTTTGTGACTAATTAACAGTGATTCCGGCTTTTTGGCACATATGCAGGAGGCGTTTGTCGTCTTTGGTAATATTCATACAGAGCATCTCAGTGCTATGGGTGACGGCATATTCAAGTAGTTTTCCGCCAAGGCCTAACTGTTGATAACCGCCTGCTACATAAAAATTGTTGATTTCATTATTGAGAATTGATATGATTCCTACCACATGTCCAAAGTGTATTTCGTAGAAAGTACCGTTTTGGGCAAATGTTTTGTCGATGCATTCACATATGAGATTCTCTTCTTTGGCACGATTGTCTTCATTAGCTTTTTTAGACAAACTGTAATCATATGCACCGTATCTGTTGGCGGATTTACATATCTTTTTTACAGTATCAACTGTACAAGTTAAAGGTCTGCATGTAATAGGCTTGTCCATCGCAGCCAGGAACTGTGAATCCGGATTAACCCAAGGTTTGTTGATTCCTAAGAATATACTTGAACTTCTGTCATCATTGTATATGCTTGCTTCTGTGGGGAAGTTTCCCAGCACCTGATAATGGCGTTTTTTAAAGTAAAACATGCTACTTTCACAGGTGAATAGAGGAGAAATAGTGCGTCCTTCAATCATAGAAGCATCTTTAAGTTTTGTAATATCTATATCTGTAGGGATTTTATCATAAACTCCATCAAATAATCTAAAAATGGCCCAGTAATCCTTAACTTCAGGAACAATTGTAGAAGACCATGAGGCGAAGCACTTGATTTTCTGAATTAGTATGTACTTTCCATCAAAAGAATGAAACTCATCTTCTGACATAGGTTTATCATCATTGCTTGTGTAGGGTTTTTCCGCAGTTTGCAATTGTATTGCGATTAAGTCGCCGTCTTCAAATATAGGTGTGAGGAAAGTATTGGGCTTGATTTTTTTCTTTGCAGGTTGCTCTGATAAGAGTTGTGCTTTGAACTTTTCGAGAACTTTCTTTCTGTCCCTAAGCATTTTGTCGCCTGATTCAGCCCATGCTTCAAGGCCGAATTCGGAATCAATCATATTAATGGCTGCGTTTTTAATGTCATCAGTAAGTATGCCTTTTTTCCACATAAAATCTGCAAGAGAATAAAAATAATTGCACCATTCTTCCTGGTCAGTTTCATCGCACATATTATTTCGTACGTATTCATCCAGTTTTGAAACGGCTGTCGGTACATCATAATAGTAAAATGCAGCGGTATATTCGTATCTCATATCCTGTGCGGTATCGTTACCGGTAATACTTGCACTCCAAGCTCCCATGAATTTAAACTCCTTTTAAAGTGTGTATTTGTACTTATAACCTTATGCACTTATTGTATCAAAAGACTGATTTGCAGTCTACACAATAAAAAGGAGAATTCAGATGCGAAAGTTTCGCAAATAGAATTCTCCTCATAATAATCGTTGTGTTATAGTTCGCCAAAGGCGAACTTATTTTAGAAGAGTTTGTGAAGCGAACTTATTTAGACCTCAAACAACATATCACCATATGATGGGAATGGCCAATATTCCTTATCAACAAGCATCTCAAGCTCATCGGCCGGAGTACGAAGCGCTGTCATAGCAGTAGTTACTTCGTCTCTAAAGTAGAGTGCCTGTTCGCGACCTGAATTCATAGCTGAAGCAGTTGCTGTAACTGTCTGAAGCTTTGTGAGGGCGCTCTTTGTTTCGCGAAGAAGAGCAGATACTTTGTCAAGAATTTCTTTCTGAGTTGATGCATCACAACCCGCTTCTGATACTGCCAGGTATGAATTGGCAAGTTCAGTTGTATATGATATAACAGCCGGTATAATCTGCTTTCCTGCAATATCAATCATAGCACGGGCTTCAATATTAATAGCTTTTGAGTATGCTTCGTACTTAATTTCAGCTCTTGAAAGAAGCTCGGCCTTTGTGTATACGCCAAATGTCTCAAAAAGTGTTACTGTTTCAGGTGATATAAGGGTAGGCGTTGAATCTACCATAGACTTGATATTAGCAAGTCCGCGAGCCTCAGCCTCTTCAACCCATTCATCCGAGTAACCGTTACCGTTGAAGACGATTCTGTGATGGTCAGTGAAAAGTCTCTTTATCATATCATGGCATGCCATATCAAAGTTAGGAGCATTTTCAAGTTCATCACAAATTTCTTTAAAGCTTTCAGCAACGATTGTATTAAGGACAACATTAGCCGGAGCAACGGAATCAGAAGAACCTACCATACGGAATTCGAATTTGTTACCTGTGAATGCAAACGGTGATGTTCTGTTTCTGTCCGTAGCATCCTTGTTAAAGTCCGGAAGAGTTGAAGCTCCGGTCTTTAATTTGCCTTTTTGTATAGAGCTTGTGGCATCACCACGGTCAATAAGCTGCATAATAACGTCTTCCAGCTGCTCTCCAAGGAATATGGAAATAATAGCCGGTGGAGCTTCATTAGCACCAAGTCGGTGGTCATTACCTACGTTAGCTGCAGACTCACGAAGGAGATTTGCATGTCTGTCAACAGCCTTCATAACTGCACCAAGAACTAAAAGAAACTGAATGTTCTGGTGAGGTGTGTTACCAGGGTCAAGCATATTCATGCCGTCATCTGTTGTCAGTGACCAGTTGTTGTGCTTGCCTGAACCGTTAACACCCGCAAATGGCTTCTCGTGAAGAAGACATGCAAGATTGTGGCGGTAAGCAACTTTCTTTAATACTTCCATAGTGAGCTGGTTGTTGTCGGTAGCAATATTACACTGTGCATAGATAGGAGCAAGCTCGTGCTGTGCAGGAGCAACCTCATTATGCTGTGTCTTAGCTGTAACACCAAGTCTCCAAAGCTCTTTGTTAATATCTTTCATAAACGCGCCGATTCTTTCACGGATTGCACCAAAGTAATGGTCATCGAGTTCCTGACCCTTTGGAGGCATAGCTCCGAACAAAGTACGGCGTGAGAAAATAAGGTCTTTTCTCTTTAAATATAAATCTCTGTCAATTAAAAAATATTCCTGTTCAACACCAACAGAAGGGGTTACTTTCTTAGCAGTAGTGTTACCAAAAAGTCTTACTACACGAAGTGCCTGTTCATTAATGGCGTCCATAGAACGAAGAAGTGGTGTTTTCTGATCCAAAGCTTCGCCTGTGTATGAGCAGAAAGCAGTAGGGATACAAAGTGTAGCACCGGTTGCGTCTTCTCTTACAAATGCAGGAGAAGTACAGTCCCATGCTGTGTAGCCTCTGGCTTCAAATGTAGCTCGCAGTCCGCCGGATGGGAATGAAGAGGCATCAGGTTCTCCCTTGATAAGCTCTTTACCTGAGAATTCCATCAATACCTTACCTGAAGTATTAGGAGCTGATAAGAACGAATCCTGCTTTTCTGCAGTGGTTCCTGTAAGAGGTTGGAACCAATGTGAATAGTGAGTTGCGCCTTTTTCTATGGCCCAATCTTTCATTGCGTTAGCAATAACATCAGCGTCTGCAAGAACTAATTCTTTCTCGCCTGACATAGCTAACTTGAGGTTCTTGTATACATTCTTAGGAAGTCGTTCACGCATTACAGTGTCGTTAAACACATTTTCACCAAAAATGTCAGCTACATTAAAATAATCACTCATTATGTTGTAATCTCCTTGATTAACTTTATTAATATATGTCCGGTTACTTTATGTATCCGGTGTTAGTAAGCACTCCATGCACAATGATACGATTCTCCGTATCATCGGTGCAAGTGGAAAGTGTAACAATTTGAGTTGCTTCAGATACATCGATGCCGGTTTCGTAAAGAGACTGGCTTTGCATGGTCGATGCATAGGTCTGAAGAGTGGTATCGCTTAAAAAGTTAAATGCATAGGTCGTACTTATAGGTTCCGAAATATACACACTGAAAATCTTGTATTCCTGCACTTTGTTATCGATGTATAGATAAAATACATCATTGCCGGACTTTTTGTAGAAACTTTCTTTAAGATAACTTTCAAGTTGGGCAAACATAGTGCCGTCCTGTCTGTTGTGTCCATGAAGAATAATATGCGAACTATCGATTCCGTCAGTGATTCGGTAATCTATGAATATGGAACCGGCCATACTAAATGTGTGGTCAACGGCACGACGCAGATAGTAGGCATTATTATCAGTCTGCACAATAGGTAAACGTTTACTTATGCTTGGAATATATATGTATCCTTTGCCTTCCTGGTTCATATTCAGTAACTTCTGGTGGTCGTACTTAAAAGGCAGTGTCACTGAAGTGCCATCCGGAAAGTCCGCCGTAACAGAAGTAGTGCTGTCTACGATAATGGAATCAATCTTCTTGTTTGTCTTGGCATCTCTGTTGTATTCATGAATAATGCTACAGAGCATATAGGCAGAGTAGCAGAATATCGCCGCAGAGATGATAAGTACTGCAAAGCGAAGAACGGAACCCCACTTCGATTTCTTTGCAGGCTCTTTGGCTGAAGAGTCAGGACTGACAATATCCATATCTTCAGCATCCAAAACAATATCATCCTCCGGAATGTCATCGTAGAGCTCATCATTCAAAATGTGTTCCAGAATCTCATCATCCGTAGACTTGTGTGTATCAGTTAATTTAGTGTTCATCATATCTCTCCATGAGTTAATTGCTTGGTATCAAAACCTAAATAATCAAGCTTTGCCTGCAGAACCGAAGAGATTAATCTTCTCTCTAACAGTTTCCTTAATAGCCTCAGTACCAGGTGCAAGAATCTTTCTTGGGTCGAAGCCCTTGCCAACAAGATCCTTACCCTCTTCAATATACTTTCTTGTTGCGGCAGCAAATGAAAGCTGGCACTCTGTATTAACATTAATCTTAGCAACGCCAAGAGAAATAGCCTTCTTAATCATATCCTCAGGGATACCTGTACCACCGTGTAATACAAGTGGCATCTCACCAACTTTTTCGTTAACGGCTGCAAGAGTCTCAAAGCTGAGACCTGCCCAGTTTTCAGGATATTTACCGTGAATGTTTCCGATACCTGCAGCGAGCATATCTACACCTAAATCAGCGATAGCCTTGCACTCATCCGGATCAGCACACTCACCTGCACCAACAACGCCGTCTTCCTCGCCGCCGATTGAACCAACTTCTGCCTCAAGAGACATTCCCTTTTCACGGCAGATGCTGACTAATTCTGTAGTCTTTGCAACATTCTCTTCAATTGGGTAATGTGAACCGTCGAACATAATAGAAGAAAATCCTGCATCGATGCACTTATAACAACCATCGTATGTACCGTGGTCAAGGTGAAGTGCAACAGGAACTGTAATATTCTGCTCCTCAATCATAGCCTTTACCATACCTGCAACTACCTTAAAGCCGCCCATATACTTTCCGGCACCTTCAGAAACACCAAGAATTACCGGTGAATTCATCTCCTGTGCAGTGAGAAGAACTGCCTTAGTCCATTCGAGATTATTGATATTGAACTGGCCTACTGCATACTTACCTGCACGGGCTTTTGTTAACATGTCTTTAGCTGAAACTAACATAATAGCTACCTCCTGAAAATTATTAATAACATTATACAGTAAAACAACGCAAAATAAAAGCAAAAAGCGACAGAAATAATTAATATTTTCTAAAAGAAGATGTTTTTTGTTGTTATTGTACAATGAAATGATGTATAATAAACTTGCTTTTTAGCAATATGTGAAAGGTGGGATTTATTATGAAGGTACTGTTAGGCAATATAGGTTATTATATTCATGACGTCTTGGCAATGTCAGGGTCGGGAATGAATTTTTATAACGAGGATTTAACTGAGGAAGGCGGTGGAAGTATATTGCCGTTCCTGGGATTTATGTGTTCCCTTTTTGGAATATTATTATTGGTTGTTGGTATTGTAAGGTATGTGAGTGCAAAGAGAAAGTTTAATATGTACTTTGATCCTTATAAGACAGAGGAGCCGGATGAGGCATCATATAAGAAGGAAAAGATAGCAAGTATTGTATGTATCGTTCTTGGTGCAGTTCTTATGGTAGCGTCATTCGTCTTGCTATAGGCATAAAATGTTGTTCAGTAAACTTTTTCAAAAAAAACATCGCCCACGGGACAGTGGACGATGCAGGGAGGAGAGCTGTATAAAAGAGTGAATGATAAAACATTAACTCAATAAGAAATAACAACTCATTTATGAAAAAGATTTATTCTTGTGTGACATCTTTATGTATTTGATTATATTGTGGAAAAATGAAGAAAGAATGTGCATATTGTTAATAAAATGTGAACATTTTATCTTAGAGAGAAAAGGGGAGGGAAAGTATGCCTATTACTTACAAATGTCCATCATGTGGCTCAGCTATTATGTTTGACGGAACAAGTCAGAAGTTAAGTTGTTCATCTTGTGGTCTTGAGATGCCGGTACAGGATTATGAGCAGATGTTTGGCAGATTTACGGAAGAAGAAACTGTGGAGTACACAAACTCTTTTAATGAAGAGCCTGATATGATGAATGTGAAAACATATTATTGTCAGAGCTGTGGAGCGGAACTTATGTCAGATGAATATTCGTCTGCGGTTATGTGCTCTTTTTGCGGTAATCCGTCTTTGGTTGAGGACAGATTACAGGGAGCGTATAAACCTAAATTAATTATTCCGTTTAAGATTAATAAGGAGCAGGCCCGTGAAATTTATATGAATTGGGCGAAGAAGGGAAAGCTTACTCCTTCGGAACTTACTTCACAAAGCACAATTGAAAAGATTTCAGGTCTGTATGTGCCATTTTGGCTGTATGATTACAATGCACGCTCCAATATGAGCGTGAATGCAAAGCGAATAAGGACCACACGACGTGGAGATGTGGAGTATACATATACGGACCATTTCTATGTGTACAGGGATGTTGAGGCAGATTTTTTCAAGATTCCGGCGGATGCATCTGCTAAGATGAATGATGATGATATGGATAAGATGGAACCATATAACTATGGAGAGATGCAGCCATTTGCCATGCCATATCTTTCGGGATATCTTTCAGAGCGATATAATTTTACAAGTGACCAGATGCTTCAAAGAGTGGGAGCACGAGTTAACAAGTATATAACTGAAATTACGAGAAACACTATCAAGGGTTACGGTGTTGTCAATGTGGTAAACAACCAGGTTCGTATGAATAATACCAGGTATGATTATGCATTGCTTCCGGTGTGGGTGCTTAACTGCAGATACAACG
>JAFQIQ010000067.1 GCA_017397445.1 Lachnospira sp. | reverse complement strand
AAGTTGTTGGTGGCGCTGTAGATGTATATCCTGTAAAGAATGAGAAGAAGAGAATTAAGTTTGAGCCTGAAAGAATCAACGCTTTACTTGGTACTAATGTATCTGTAGAAGATATGATGCAGTACTTTACAAGACTTGAGATAGAGTATGATGAGTCTTCTAATGAGCTTATCATTCCAACATTCCGTCAGGATTTGATTAGATGTGCGGATATTGCAGAGGAAGTTGCAAGATTCTTTGGATATGATAATATTCCTACATCACTTCCTCATGGTGCAACAACTATGGGTAAGATTTCTTTCAAGAATACAGTGGAAGAGGTTGCAAGTCAGACAGCATTATTTAGTGGTTTCTCACAGGCTATGACATATTCATTTGAAAGCCCAAAGGTGTTTGATAAGTTATTGATACCTGCTGATTCAGCTCTTAGAAATACAGTTGTTATATCTAATCCTTTAGGTGAGGATTTCTCTATTATGAGAACATTGCCACTTAACGGAATGCTTACATCACTTGCTACGAACTATAACAGACGTAATAAGAATGTTAAGCTTTACGAGCTTGCAACAGTGTATGTTCCAACTGAAGGACAGGAGCTTCCGGATGAAAGAGTTCAGTTTACACTTGGCTTCTTTGGGGATGGAGATTTCTTTACTATGAAGGGCGTTGTGGAAGAGTTCTTTGAGAAGGTTGGCATGAAGAATAAGCCATCATATGATCCACAGGCAGGAAAGACATTCCTTCATCCTGGACGTCAGGCTAATATCGTATATGGAGATGTTTGTGTAGGTTACTTAGGTGAGGTTCATCCGGCAGTTGCTGACACATATGAAATTGGTGAGAAGGCATATGTTGCAGTTATTGATTTGCCTGTGATTAATACATTGGCCTCATTTGATATTAAGTACAAGGGTATTGCGAAGTTCCCTGCTGTTACAAGAGATATTAGTATGGTTATGCCAAAGTCGGTTTTGGTAGGCGAGGTTGAGAAGGTTATTGAAAAACGTGGCGGAAAGCTTGTTGAGAGCTATAGCCTCTTTGATATATATGAAGGTGCACAGATTAAGGAAGGCTTTAAGTCTGTGGCATACACACTTTCATTCAGAGCTAACGACAGAACTTTGGAAGATAAGGATATCCAGCCTGTTATGGAGAAAATATTAAAAGATCTTTCAGAGATGGGTATTGAGCTTAGAAGCTGATAAAAGTTAAGATAAGTTCAGGTTATACCTGAATCGGATGGATTTGCCATTGAGGATAATCTTAAGTTATAATTATTCTCAATTGGCAAATTCAGTTTGTATAGAGGATAGGAATTTATGAATTTACATGATTTTTATTATGATTTACCGGAAGAGTTGATAGCGCAGGATCCTTTGTCAGACCGTTCAAGTTCAAGACTTATGGTGCTTGACAAGGAGACAGGGGCGGTAAGTCATAAGGTGTTTAAGGATATTATTGATTATCTTAATCCGGGAGATTGTCTGGTAATTAATGATACTAAGGTTCTTCCAGCTCGACTTATAGGTGAGAAAGAGGGTACAGGTGCCGCGGTAGAAGTGTTACTTCTTACAAGAAAGAATGACTTAAAGGATACATGGGAAGTGCTTGTCAAGCCTGGAAAGAAGGCAAGACCGGGAGCAAAGATTATCTTTGGCGGTGGAAAGCTTGTTGGGGAGATAATTGATATAGTTGAAGAAGGTAACAGACTGATTCAGTTCACCTATGATGGAATCTTTGAGGAGATTCTTGATGAACTTGGACAGATGCCACTTCCGCCATACATTACTCACAAGTTGGAAGATAAGAACCGTTATCAGACTGTATATGCAAAGCATCAGGGCTCTGCAGCAGCCCCAACGGCAGGATTACATTTTACACCTGAGCTTCTTGAGGCTATTGAGAAGAAAGGTGTGGATATAGCAAGAGTTACTCTTCATGTGGGACTTGGGACATTTCGTCCGGTAAAGGTTGAGAATATCTTGGAACATCATATGCATTCAGAGTTTTATATGGTGGATGAGGAAGCTGCAGAAAAGATTAATAGAGCGAAGGCCAATGGTGGCAGAGTTATCTCTGTAGGAACCACAAGTACAAGAACACTTGAATCAGTGGCGGCAGAAGATGGTACTATAAAGCCTTGTAGTGGCTGGACTCAGATATTTATATATCCAGGGTACGAGTTCAAGTGTATAGATAATCTTATAACAAACTTCCATTTACCAGAATCTACGCTGGTTATGCTTGTATCAGCACTTGCCGGTAGAGAAAATGTATTGAATGCATACAAGATTGCTGTAGAGGAGAAGTATAGATTCTTTTCTTTCGGCGATGCAATGTTTGTTAAATGATGTTTATGGATTATGTGCTTGTACTTTGTCAGACCGTAAAAAAGCGTGTCTGCAAAGTATAATGCACATAATAAAAATTTATTTAATAAATATCTGAGTAGCACAGATGATCGCGGCTGCAAGTGCTGAAAGGCCGCAGGTGAGGAAAGTCCGAGCTCCATAGGGCAGGGTGCCAGATAACGTCTGGTGGAGGCGACTCCAAGGATAGTGCAACAGAAATAAACAGCTATAGCGATATAGTAATGGTGGAAAGGTGGTGTAAGAGACCACCGTCGTACTGGTAACAGTGCGGGCTATGTAAACCCCATCCGGAGCAAGACCAAATAAAAAGCGATACGGCTGCCCGTCGTGCTTTTAGGTAGGTCGCTTGAGTCTGTCGGCGACGACAGAACTAGATAGATGATCATCACACGCTCATGCGTGGACATAACTCGGCTTATAGTGCTGCTCAGAATATTATAAATAGTAGACTTGTGTAACTGTTTAATATTAATGTTACACAAGTTTTTTTCTGAAAGTTGATATATTAAATGAATATAAATTTTAAAACCAGTCTTACTTATTTATTAGAAGTATGATAATATTAATGTATTGAAAGAGGATGTAGCATATCTGAAGGCTGATAATATTAGTCTGAAGAATTCTATTACAAGATTAGAGATAAAGATGGAGAACGAACTGGAGAGGAATATTAAGTTGGTTATGGAGAATCATTTGGATTTATCAAGAAAATTGGATGAAGCAATTGAGATGAAGAAGCAGTTTCAGATGGGATTAATAAGAATAGAGATTCTTGAGAGGGACGTGAAGGGAATTAAGGAGTATGTATCGTATCCGGCCTAGTTATGGGTGCTTTTTTAACATGCCACAATAGTTTATTATAATGTAAAGTGGGTAAGAAGGAGCTTCATACCCACTTTGTTGTAATGATTGCACAATTAACCTTTATACTTCTCTTCGCAGTATTTGCAACGATATACCATATTTGCTTCATCAGTAAGCATAAATACATGGTTTAACTCTTGCTCGATAGATGTTATACATCTTGGGTTCTTACACTTGATGATATTGGTAATTGATGAAGGGAGAGAAAGTCTTTTTTTCTCGACAATTTCGCCGTTTTTGATTACGTTAACGGTGATGTTGTGGTCAATAAAACCGAGAATATCAAGGTCAACTAAGTCAAGACCGCCTTCAATCTTAATAATATCCTTCTTGCCCATCTTGTTACTTCTGGCATTCTTAATAATTGCCACGCAACAGTCAAGCTTGTCCAAACCTAAACTGTGATATATCATCATTGATTTACCGGCTTCGATGTGGTCAAGTACGAAGCCTTCATTTAAGTCGCCAACATTTAACATAACAGCACCTCCTAATTAAGTCCTAACAGTGTGAGTATGAGTGCCATACGGACATATACTCCATACTGAGCCTGCTTGAAGTAAGCTGCACGAGGGTCATCATCAACTTCAACAGAGATCTCATTAACTCGTGGAAGCGGATGAAGAATGTACATATCAGGTTTTGCAAGTTCCATCTTAGTCTTGTCTAAGATATAGAAATCTTTCATACGCAAATATTCATCTTCACTGAAGAATCTTTCTTTCTGAACGCGTGTCATATAGAGAATATCAAGCTCAGGCATAACATCTTCAAGTTTTTCAACTTCTTTGTATTCTACACCATTAGCTTCTAAAACATCTTCACGGATATAATCAGGGACGCGTAACTCTTTAGGAGAGATAAGCACGAATTTGATGTTTTTATAGCGAATAAGAGAGTTAATAAGTGAGTGAACTGTACGTCCAAACTTCAAATCACCACAGAGTCCGATGGTAAAGTTATCAAGAGAACCTCTAAGTTCGTTGATGGTCATAAGGTCGGTGAGAGTCTGTGTAGGATGCTCATGACCACCGTCTCCGGCATTGATAACCGGTATTCTTGATTTCTCAGATGCTACCATAGGAGCACCTTCCTTTGGATGTCTCATAGCGCAGATATCTGCATAGCAAGAGATAACTCTAATTGTATCAGATACACTTTCTCCTTTTGCAGCAGAACTTGAATCAGCAGAAGAGAAGCCGAGTACTGAACCACCAAGGTTAAGCATAGCGGCCTCAAAGCTCAAGCGGGTTCTTGTGCTAGGCTCATAGAAAAGTGTAGCAAGTTTCTTTCCATCACAATGATGATTGTACTTAGTAGGATTAGTGGCGATATCACTGGCAAGTGCAAGCAATTCGTCAAGTTCCTGAACACTAAAGTCCAATGGACTAAGCAAATGTTTCATAACAACCTCCTAATTAATTTTCTGCATTATATTTTACTATGAAATCACATAATTCTCAATTGTTATTTGCAAAAATATGTGTTAAAATGTTGAACATAAGGAAAATAGTAAAAGGGAGATTGTTTCTATGTCTAAGATAATATTGACAGGTGACAGACCAACAGGTAAGCTTCACCTTGGACACTATGTTGGTTCTTTAAAGAGAAGAGTTGAATTGCAAAACTCAGGAGAGTTTGAGAAGATATTTATTATGATAGCGGATGCACAAGCCTTGACTGACAATGCAGATAATCCTGAGAAGGTTCGCCAGAATATTATAGAGGTAGCACTTGACTATCTTTCATGTGGTATTGACCCAACAAAGTCGAATATATTTATTCAGTCGCAGATACCACAGCTTACAGAACTCTCAATCTATTATATTAATCTTGTTACAGTATCAAGACTTCAGCGTAATCCTACAGTTAAGTCGGAGATACAGATGCGTAATTTTGAGACAAGTATACCGGTAGGTTTCTTTACTTATCCAATCAGTCAGGCGGCTGATATTACAGCATTTAAGGCTACAACCGTTCCGGTAGGAGAGGATCAGGAGCCTATGATTGAACAAGCCAGGGAGATTGTTCGTAAGTTTAATTCTATCTATGGCGAGACTCTTATAGAGCCTAATATTCTTCTTCCGGATAATAAAGCTTGTCTTAGACTTCCGGGTACAGACGGCAAGGCAAAGATGAGTAAGTCACTTGGCAACTGTATTTACCTGTCAGATTCACCTGAAGAGGTAAAGAAGAAGGTTATGAGTATGTACACAGATCCTGATCATATCAGAGTTGAGGATCCGGGTAAGATTGAAGGTAACACAGTATTCACATACCTTGATGCATTTAGCACACAGGAAGATTTTGCGGAGTTCCTTCCTGATTATGCTAATCTTGATGAACTTAAGGACCATTATAAGAGAGGTGGACTTGGTGATGTTAAGGTTAAGAAGTTCTTGAATAATGTGCTTCAGAAACAGTTAGAGCCAATCAGAACAAAGCGTCATGAGTATGAGAAAGATATTCCTGAGGTTTATAATATCTTAAAGAAGGGTACGGAAGCTGCATACGAAGTGGCTCAGGCTACTCTTGATGAAGTGAAGACTTCTATGAAGATTAATTATTTTGATGATGCAGAGCTTATCAAGGTGCAATCAGAAAAGTATAGTGGTTGAGTCGTTATAAGTTAAAACAAGGGAGGCGATTGCTGAAGATTTGTTCTTTAGCAATTGCCTCCCTTATTAAATTATAGTTCCTTAATAATCAAATTATTTGGCTTAGAAACCTTTAATTCAGGTCCGTTCATAACAATCAATCCTTTGTCAAAATGAATTGTAAATATTGTTATAGAGTTACCTTCATGATTCATAGACAGGATATGTTTGTCATCCGGAAACATACTTATATACTTTGGATAGTCGCCGCTTACAGGAAGTGAAGAAATACTGCTTAAAGTACCATCCTCCTTGTTAACCTTGTAGATGGTGACAGTGTTATCGCCTGCGTTAGAACATATAAGGTTATCACCTGAGTTTGAGAAGATAAGGTGTGCAGCAGCACTGTTGCTCTTATGTCCCTTTCTTACAGTGAATATATTCTGAACAAGTTCAAAGCGGTTTTTATCACTATTCTTGTCATAAGAATACACATTGATATAGTTCTTTAACTCGCAAAGTACGTAGGCAAAACGTCCGTCAGGACTAAATACCATCTGTCGTGGAGCTGATTCAAGCTGAGAACGGATAATGTCGTGAAGTCTGAGCTTACCGGTTCTATGGTTGAATTCATATAGTTTAATCTGGTCAATACCCAGGTCGCATACACACAGCAGTTCTTCGTCAGGTGTGAATACAGACCAACTTGCATGAGGTCTGAAGTTACGGTCAGCAATGCTACCCATACCCTTGTGAAATACCTCGTCAGCAATATGGTCAAGGCAACCGTCGTCTGTCAGTGCAACAACTGTAATCTTACCATCATGATATCCTGATATAATAATAAACTGATCATCCTTAGTAACTGTGATGTGGCAACCACGCATACCGTTAATTGATAATACATTTAACAGTTCCAAATCACCGTCAGGTAATATAGTGTAAGCCGCTACGCCCTGGTCACATATTGAATACAGGCATTTGCCGCTATGTGAAAATGTAACGTAAGACGGATTGTCGATTTCTATTTCTTTACGCTTAATAATGCGTCCTTTCTCTACATCCATATCAAAAATCTGGATGCCTTTGCTTGATTCGTGTGTATAGCTTCCTGCGTATGCAACATATTTACTCATAAATACTTCATCTCCCAATTCGTGATAGAACTATTTTAATCCATTAGCGCGAGTTTTTCAAGTTCAAACGCATATTTAAACACATTTTTGGGTGACATTTTCCAGGCACACATCTACTAAAATGGCATCGGGACCGATACAGCGGATACATTTGAAAGGAATAACATATTCCGTATCGTGACCGAAAAGTCCACAAAGTCTTCCGGGACCGGGGATAATAATAGAGCATATACATCCGGTACATTCGTTAAAGTCAATATCTATAACACAACCAAGCAAGCGACAGTCACATGCATTGATTACCTGTTTATTTCTAAGATCACATATACGCATACAGTTGGTCCGATTAGTTTTGCTTACTATTATAGTATGCGTTTTTTGAATAAATGTGTTTGGATGAGTATTTAACTCATATATTGTTTCATAGAGCGGAGAGCACATTTTTCAAGGCGACTTACCTGGGCTTGGGAAATACCTATTTCTTCAGCTGTTTCCATCTGAGTTTTACATTCGAAATAGCGTTTGTTAATAATGATTCTTTCCCGTTCACTCAGATTTGCGATTGCTTCCTTTAGTGCAATATGAGTAACCCAGTTTTCTTCGCGATTCTTTTTATCGCTTATCTGATCCATAACATACAATGTGTCGCCACCGTCGGAAAACACCGGTTCGTGTAAGGAAATAGGTGTCTGTATTGCGTCTAGGGCGATTACTACGTCTTCCTTGGAAACACCAATTTCATTAGCGATCTCTGTGATGGTAGGTTCTTTTTGGTTCAGTTTTGATAAGTTTTCTTTTGCATATATGGCTTTGTAGGCAGTATCCCTAAGGCTTCTGCTTACACGTATAGTATTGTAATCCCTAAGATAACGGCGTATCTCACCAATTATCATAGGAACTGCGTAGGTGGAAAATTGTACACCCTGACTCAAATCAAAGTTATCAATGGCTTTAATCATACCTATGCATCCAATCTGGAAAAGGTCGTCAATGTTTTCCTGGGACTGTGAAAAACGTTGTACAACGCTTAATACTAAACGCAGATTTCCTTGTACAAATATATCTTTGGCCTTTTTGTCCCCTGCTTTGATTTTCTTTAGAAGTTCTTCTTTTTCTTCAGGCTTTAGCGTAGGAAGTGCGGAAGTGTTTACACCGCATATCTCAACTTTATATCCGGCCACGTTTATCCTCCTTTATTAATCATTTTGTATTTACATTTAATGATTGCCGAAGAAAATGTGTTTAATACTGTTAAGAATAACCATTTTTAATTCTTTCTCTTGACTGCTTTAGTCGGTTAAATTATAATATATTGTATATTTTTAATGTATGGAGGTACCTACAGTGAAGTGTCCATTTTGTGGAAAAGATAATACTAAGGTAATTGATTCTAGACCAACTGATGATAGTTCAATCAGAAGAAGACGTCAGTGTGATGAATGCGGTAAGCGATTTACAACTTATGAGAAAGTTGAGACCTTGCCTATTATTGTTATAAAAAAGGATGATAATAGAGAACCATATGACAGAGACAAGCTTGTTGCCGGTATTGTGCGTTCATGTCACAAAAGACCTGTTTCAATTGGGCAGATTAATTCTATGGTTGATGAGATTGAAACTCAGATATTTAATACAGGAGAAAGAGAAATACCATCAACAACTATTGGAAAATGTGTTATGGATAAGTTAAAAGAACTGGATGAGGTAGCTTATGTAAGATTTGCATCAGTTTATAGAGAGTTTAAGGATGTTAATACATTTATCGAGGAGATAAAGAAGATTCTTAAGTAGCCCCATAACTAATTAGGTGGAAAGTAGGAAAACAACATGTTGAAGCGTTTTTATCCGAACAGATACTATGATTCGGCTTACAATATTGAATATAAGGATTTATATGATGCAGGATACAGGGGCATTGTGTTTGATGTTGATAATACGTTGGTAGAGCATGGAGCCCCGGTTACAGAGCGTGCCATTAGGCTGTTTGCGGACTTACAGGCTATGGGGTATGAGACTTGTATTATATCTAATAATAGTGAATCAAGAGTCAGACCATTGGCTGAAAAAGTCAATTCTAAATATGTAAGTAAGGCTAATAAGCCATCAAAGAAGAATTATATTAAAGCCATGGAGATTATGAATACTGACACTGGTAATACATATTTTGTGGGGGATCAGTTATTTACAGATGTATGGGGAGCTAATCGTGCCGGAATTATGAGTATGCTTGTTATGCCTATAGATAAGCACGAAGAGATTCAGATTGTGTTAAAACGATATCTGGAAAGAATTGTGCTACATTTTTACAAAAAGAGCGATAAAGCTGATGTACGTATTAAAGGAGTTTAAGCATGACAGATATTAAAGGAACAACAAGGGTATGCGGACTTATAGGTAATCCGGTGGAACATTCAATATCTCCGCTTATACATAATAGTTTAGCAGGGTTTACAGCACATGATTTGGCTTATGTGACTTTCAAGGTTGAAAGCGGGCAAGTAAAGACTGCGGTTGACGGTGCATATGCGCTTAATGTGCTTGGGATGAATGTTACAGTGCCACATAAACAGGAAGTTATAGAGGCACTAAAGGATATTGATCCATTGGCAAAGGCCATAGGAGCGGTTAATACATTAGTCAGAGTGGATGGCGGTTATAAAGGGTATAACACGGATATATTCGGGCTTGAACGGGAACTTGAGGATGAAGGCATAATTATAGAAGATAAGCCGGTGGTTATACTTGGAGCCGGAGGTGCATCAAGGGCAATAGCGTTTTTGTGTGCTAAAAAATGTGCCGCTAAGATATATCTTCTTAACAGAAGTATTGAAAAAGCAGAACTTATAGCAAGAGAAGTTAATGATTTCTTCAACAATGATACTGTGGTACCTATGAAGATGGCTGATTATACAACTTTAGATTGTACAGATTATGTTGTTATTCAGACTACAAGTGTAGGTTTACATCCTCATGATAATGAAGCAGTTATTGAAGATGAAATATTTTACAGTAATGCATCTGTGGGGGTAGATATTATATATAACCCGGCTGAAACTAAGTTTATGAAGCTTATGAAGGCACAGGGGAAGCCTGCTTACAATGGTTTAAAGATGTTGCTATATCAGGCGGTAGCTGCTTTTGAGCTGTTTAATGGTATTAGTGTATCAAAAGAGCATGTTGATGCGGTTTATGATGTTATCAAAGGAGAACTCTGATGCGTAACATAGTTTTAATAGGTTTTATGGGGTGTGGGAAAACAACCCTGGGACGTTTTATATCTACTAACAAGGGATATAAGTTTGTTGATACGGACGACATTATTGTTGAAAAACAGGGGCGGAGTATTAACGATATATTTGCCATGGAAGGTGAGGCATACTTTAGACAGTTAGAGACAGATACCATAAAAGAGATGCTTGGAAGTGTGAGCGATACTGTTATTTCAGTAGGCGGCGGTCTTCCGGTTAGAGAGGAGAACCAAGGATTGCTCAGGGAGCTTGGTTTGTGTGTGTATTTGAGAACTT
>JAFQIQ010000066.1 GCA_017397445.1 Lachnospira sp. | reverse complement strand
TCACAATCCACCATAAAATCAATAAATTCCTGCTTATACTGTTCCATCTTCGTTATCCTCCTAAAACATATTATCTTACGCTAAATCTATTACATAGATCCTTCACGTTTAAACACTACCAAGATAGTTTTTAACATAATCTTTATATCAAGCCCGATACTCCATTCACTAATATACTTGGTATCCAGCTTAACAACTTCTTCAAAATCCGTTATATTGCTTCGTCCGCTAACCTGCCACATACCCGTAATACCAGGCTTTGTAGCCAGTCGTGCCCTATGATGAAGCTCATACTTTTCCCACTCGTCCACCGTTGGTGGTCTGGTGCCTACAAGACTCATATCACCACGCAACACATTAAGAAACTGTGGAAACTCATCTATAGAAAAATCCCTTATAAAATTGCCAAGGCCTTTCTTAATCTTACCATTCGGTAACTGCTTAGCCCCTATGATACGAGGATCAAAATCAAGCTTAAACATCATGCCGTCCTTAACACGGTTCTGCTCCATAAGCTCTTTCTTTCGTTCTTCCGCATCCATATACATACTTCTGAACTTATATATCTTAAAGCGCTTACCATTCTTTCCAACTCGTACCTGGGAAAAGAAAATAGGTCCCGGTGAACTGATATAAATAGCCGGTGCCACGAATATGAACAATATCCCTGTAAATATAGTTCCTATAAGACCTCCCACAATATCCATAAGTCGCTTTAAAAACAACTGACCGACGCTGACATAATTAATACTTGAAGTGATTGTATAATAATTACCAACCCTCTCAACTATTCGATTCTGGTCAATAAGTTCATCTGTATTAAGTATGCTAAGATGTACCACAACACCCATCTGATCAAACTGACTTACCAGTTTCTCAGGGAACGGTTCGTCCGATGCAATCTTTACAAACACCTCGTCAACCCACTCCCTACAGACATAGTCAACTACCGTTTCAGCATTGGCAACAACCTTAACACCTTCGATTTCCTGACCTACTAAATCATCAGATGTTACAGCCAGTCCAATAATATGAATATCCCCGACAGTATCAGCATTAATGCCCTGTATAACCTCTCGCACTGCATTTTTTTGAGCTACAACAAGCATCTTTCTCTTCTTATGCTTCCTGTACATCCGTCTAAGATACATCTTCCAGAGAGCTCTAAAGATATAACTTACCACAAAGTAAATTACACCCATAACAACAAACATAAAACGTGAATAATCACTTCCTGATTTCATAAGAAACAGATAAAACGCTATGCCAAGCTCTACTATCAAAGCCTTCTTAAAGGCTTCAAAAAGCTCAACAAAATATCCTCTCTTCAACACGTGACTGAACGTATTGAACCCTACAGAAACCAATATATCAACAACGCACAGTGCAAATGCTATCTCTGCATGAAACGAATCCTCATACACATTCTTCAACCCATACTTAACCATATAGGCAATAGCAAATGCTATCTGAATGCTTAACACGTCAAGAAGCATAAAATCTATATGCTTAATCCATCCGTGCAACCTCTTTTTATACATATATTCCACCTTGAATTAACTAATTAATAAAATGCTACAATCGCATACAGGTATTATATACCAAAACTTACATAAGAGCAATAAGCACACATTAAAAGTTCGTACAATCCTTAATCTTTTCATAATCAGCAAGACAACCTACATCTATACGCTTGCCAGGCATATTAAAAGCATATACCTCACAATACTGACACATCTTAGAAAGTAGATTACCCGGAGCATCAACATTTACCCCTGAAACAACTGCCTCTCTAATCCAATGCAAATCGTCCTTCGCATAGATATAAAACGGCGGTACTGCATAGTTAGATACCGGATTCTGCGGTTTCTCCTGCATAGAAAGCACCTTGCCCTCACCGTCTATATCAATGACACCTGTACGTCTAAGTCTATCCAACTCCGGCTCATAGTAATACATAATACTGCTATGATTCTTCTCGACAAAAAACTCCACATATCCCTTCAAGGAGAAATCAAGCAAATTGTCACCAGCCAAAACAAGCACGTCATCATCAATATTACATTCTCCGATAGCAAAATCAAGGTCCTTAACAGCCCCCAGTCTGTTATCATTCTCGGTAGAACCATCATCCAACACATCGATAGAAAAACGTCTATCTGACTGCCGTGATTTCCAATCCTCAAAATGCGCTATAAAACGATGGTTAGTCACAACAACACACTCGTCAATCTGCTCTATAGTCTCTATATCGTCAAGCAATCTGTCCATAATAGTTCTTCCGCCAACCTCAAGCAATGGCTTGGGAAAATTCTCTGTCAGCGGATACATTCTTGTTGCATATCCTGCTGCCAATATAACACATTTCATACGCATACCTCTCCATTATAAAACTTTATTCAATGATACAGGAAAATGCTTACAAAATCAAGAAAAAGTGTGGCAAGCTTAACAACTCACCACACCTTTCCGTACTTAACTAACTATTACTGCACTACATGCACCAACAACGTATGTTTATCTGAATAATTCATATCTGAATCCGAACAATACACCGTCAGTGTATAATCGCCTGCTTTACTTGTATCACAGGAGCCATCTGCAATGATTCTTGTATACAGCATATTCTTGTCATCCTTATCATCTGTTATATTCGAAACATAGGATACTACGTTAAAAGTCTGACCAACCTTAACTGTTGCCTCTCCTACCTTTAACGTGAGTACCGGTCTGACACCTGCTGTTACTCCGTCGTCTCCTTGTGTCTGACTCTGGGTTGGTATTTGCTGATTATCTGCTACACCTGAAGTTTCTTTTTCTGTTCCTTCTGTATTGCCTGTACTAGCTCCAGCCGACTCATTCTCTCCCTTATCAACACCGGCACCATCCACAGAATAGTCAACTATTCTGTAAGCTCTGGATATATTATTGCTCTTGTCTTTAGCAACATAGCATATCTTTGCCTGCTTGCCATTCTTAGATATTACAACGCCTTCGACTATTATGGAATCAGTTACATCCCCGTCTTTCTTATCTGTAGCTGTGACTCCCTGTAACAGCACATCATCCTTATCGCCTTTAACATAAACAATATCCGTATCTTCTACAGTTATAACAGGAGCCACTCTGTCAGACATAAACACAAGCATAGCGCCAACTATGCCCAGTACTGCTGCCATTATACCCGCAACTGCTATCCACCAACTGCTTTTCATATATTACTCCGTTCTACTTACACTTTATTCATCATCTGTTCCAAACATAGCCGCCTGTGAACCTCTGCTCTGCTCTGTTACTAATGTTCTTCTCTTAGGTGCTGCCTGCTTCTCTTCAGCTGATACCTTTCCTCCGGCCGGCGCCGCCATTTTCTTCGGCTTTGGCGTTACAGGAGCATCATCTTCCGTCTCTTCCTCGCCATCCAGCTCTCCTGTCTGCTTACCATAGTTACCATAATACTTTCCGTAATATTTACCATAGTACTTTCCATAGTAACCATTCTCGCTTAAGTCAACCTTGTTAAGAACTGTACCAATAATCTTTATATTAGTTTTCTTGAGCTGGTCATACACATGCTGTGCAAACTTATAACTTACTGAATTAGCTGCGATAACAAGAACTGCTGCATCACATTTCTGTGCAACGATAGCCGCATCAATAACGCTTCCAAGTGGAGGAGTATCAACGATTACATAATCATATTCTTCCTTGAGCACCTGCATCATCTCTTTAAATGTGTTACTATCCAGAAGCTCTGCCGGATTAGGCGGAACCGGACCTGAGAATATTACATCAAGTCCCGGACAATTAGTTCTATATACAACATCTGCAAGGTCACTCTGACCTGAAAGATAGTGTGTAACACCTCTGATTGCTTTTCTAATCTTGTATCTTCCTACAAGAACTGACTTTCTAAGGTCAAGGTCAACAAAGCATACATTCTTACCACTCTCAGCAATTGCAATCGCAAGATTGAAAGATATAGTTGACTTACCCTCGTTAGGACTACAGCTTGTAAGCATAATTACCTTATTCTCTTTACCACTAAGCATTATGTTAGTTCTTAAGTTCTTGTAGCTTTCTTTTGAGCGATAGTCCGACTTCTTAAGTTTCTCAATATTAATTGTTTTCATATCCGACTAACCTCTCTTTCCCAAAAATGCAAACTTTTTCTTCTTACTGCTCTGGCCATCATACTCTTCCTCCGTAACAGGAATAAGTGCAAGAGTACTAAGTCCAAGATATTTTTCAACATCCTCTGAGTTCTTGATTGTATCATCAACTATGAATCTGATAACAACAACCGCAACTACAATAAGCATTCCAAGAACCGCGCCTATCATAGTGTTCATCATAGTATTCGGGCTTGATGCCCCCTCAGGCACACGGCCGTACTCGATAATCTCAACCCCTTCAATTCTCATAATAGAAGGAATCTGAACTTTAGAAACATCAGCAAGTTCATCTACTATCTCCTTTGCGAGAACCGGATCTGCATCTGTGATTGTCAAAGACAAAACTCGTGAATCTGTAGCAATCGCACATGATATCTTGCTTATAAGCTGATTCTGTGTCATATCAAGTCCAAGATTTGCAATAACCTGGTCTACAACCGGTATGCTCTTTACAAGCACTTGATAATCCTTAACAATCTGTGTAGACACCTGAATATCTGATAATGTTGTATTTGAATCATTCTGTCTGTTAATTACATATAACTTTGCTGTTGACTGATAAAGCGGTGTGATAAGCAGCTTTGTTCCCACAAATGCCAATCCTCCCATAACAACAGCTGCCGCAATAATAATCGGCAATTTCGATATAAGCAACTTTATAATCTGCATCAAATCAATTTCTATTTCACCATCAAACTTTTCCTGCTTTTCCATGATACCTCCACAAATCCTACCTAGTCTTTTAATCTCGCATATTATTCATTACATAGTAACCCACAATACACGCTTATCCATTATAGATACATTTTGCAAAAAAAGCAAGTGTTAGAGCGAATTTTGTAAAATAATACAATCACAGTGCTTTTGCAATAGCAATTATAAATTACAATTTACAAAACCCCTCCACGCTTGTAACCAAGCGCGGAGGGGTGTGAACACATTATTATATTATGCACCTATGAATTACATACCAAGTGCCTTCAAAATAACATCAAGTAAGTTGTACTTACTGAACATAACTGCTGCAACAAGTGAAACTGTTGACATAATCTTGATAAGAATATCAAGTGATGGACCTACTGTATCCTTAAGTGGATCACCTACTGTATCACCAACAACAGCAGCATCGTGTGCAGGAGAACCCTTCTTGTGTCCCTCGATACCACCGGCCTCGATGAACTTCTTACCGTTATCCCAAGCACCACCTGCATTACCTGTGAAGATAGCAAGCATAATAGCTGAAACTGTAGCACCTATCAAGAGACCTGCAACGAACAATGGTCCGAAAAGGAAACCTGAAACAAGTGGGAAAAGGATAGAGATAATAGCTGGCATTCTCATCTCCTTCAAAGCCCCCTGTGAAGAAATCTCGATACATGTCTTATAGTCAGGCTTAGCCTTACCCTCTAAGATACCAGGAATCTCCTTGAACTGACGTCTAACTTCCTCAACCATCTTACGGGCAGCCTTGGCAACAGCCTCGATAAGCATACCTGAGAAGAGGTATGGCAATGCACCACCAATCAAAGCACCAGCAAGGATAAGTGGATCTGTGAAGTTAAGGTTAAGTGGCGTACTTGGATCCTGGAACGCATAAAGGAATGATACCATAAGCGAAAGTGCAGCAAATGCAGCAGAACCAATGGCAAATCCCTTACCAACAGCAGCTGTTGTGTTACCAATTGAATCAAGCTTATCTGTAATCTGTCTAACCTCAGGCTGAAGCTCGGACATCTCTGCGATACCGCCGGCATTATCTGAGATAGGACCATATGTATCAACTGAAACTGTAGCAGATACGAATGAGAGCATACCTACAGCAGCCATAGCAATACCGAACATACCTGAAATAGCAAATGAAAGGTATGTAGCGATACCAAGTACAATAAGCGGAAGCATACAAGACTTCATACCAACTGCAAGACCCTGTGTGATTGTAAGGGCTGCACCTTCCTTAGAAGCGTTAGCAATTGTCTGTGTAGGCTTAAAGTCATAGCTTGTGTAATACTCAGCAATCATACCGATAATAACACCTGATGCAACACCAAGTGCTGCAGCAATACCAGGTGAAAGGAAACCAAGCGAGAATCCCGAAGCCTTAAGAAGATCTGTTGACTCAGGCTGGAACATAAGGTACGCAGCAACAAATGCACCGATAATTGTGATAGCTGCCGCACTCCATGTAGAGATATTAAGATCTCTGTGTGGATTCTTTGAACCCTTCTTGAACAACACGAATGCAATACCAAGGCATGACGCAATAATACCGATAGATGCAACAACCAATGGGAAGTACATCATCTTATAAAGCATATCCTGTGATACCTGTACATTCTGAGCTACATTACTTACATAAAGACTTACTGCAAGAATAATACCTGATGAAATAGAACCAACGAATGACTCAAGAAGGTCTGAACCAAGACCTGCAACATCACCTACGTTATCACCTACGTTATCTGCGATTGTAGCAGGGTTACGTGGATCATCCTCAGGAATATGAGCCTCTGTCTTACCAACAAGGTCAGCACCCATATCAGCAGCCTTTGTATAGATACCACCACCTACACGGTTGAACATCGCAACGATTGAACAACCAAGTGCATAGCATGAAAGGCACTGTGTGAATACTCTGTCACCCTCAACCAACTTATCCATAGAAAGAAGGTCAAGTCCCATACCAAAAATAACATAAACAAGGAAAAGTCCCAAAAGGGCAAATCCACCAACGCAAAGACCCATTACTGAACCACCCTTTAAAGCAACCTTAAGAGTAGCTGTCTGATCCTTTGTTACTCTGGCTGTGTTAGATACTCTTACATTAGCGTAAGTAGCAATCTTCATACCTACCCAGCCTGCTGATGCACTCATAAGCACACCAATAATGAAACATACAGATGGCTCCCAACTGAAAGTACCATACTGTACAGAGAAAATAGCAGCAAATAAAACTGCGATAATCACTACTACTACAGCAATGATTTTGTACTCGTACTTGATGAATGCATTAGCACCAACTCTGATAGCTGAAGCAATCTCTGCCATACGATCTGTACCTTCGTCTAACTTCTTAACACTTACATAGTTAAACGCTGCATAGCCAATTGAAAGCACTGCTGCCACAATGACTAATACCAATAAAGCTTCCATATCATTTCTCCTCTTCAATTATAATATAGTTTGCCGGCAATTCGGAAGTAATTACCGACCTTAATTTTGCATCTTTCTCCGAAGACGCCATACGCTAAAATATACCAATTTTCGACAGGATAGTCAACATATTTTGTGCAATTTTAACCAGATTTCACCCACTTTTTAGCTTATTTCTTCTCTTTAACTCCCAAAAATGCATCTATACCAACCTTTTGCACGGTGGAAGGCACTTCTATCTCCAACAGCTCACATCCGTTAAAGGCTGAATATCCTATTTCTTTTAAGTTGGCCGGAAGCTTAATTTCTTCAAGCAAAACGCACCCTGCAAAGGCATAATCCCCCACAAGTTCTACGCTCTGTGGCATTTTAACGCTCACAACTGTCTTATTGTTATAGAACACGCCGGAACCTATTGTTTTCACGCCATCAGGTATCTCATAAGAACTTTTCCCTACTTTAACCTCTGTCAGTATACCGTTTACAATAATATAATCAGACTTTAAAAGCCAGTCACTCTCCCACTTTGTATTCTTAATCGCATTAGTACCTATATATGACACTGAGGCAGGGATTGTGAGACTCTCCAGCTTCTTACAGTTAAAAAATGCATTTTCACCTATCTGCTCTACGCCTTCTTCAATAGTTACTGATTTGAGATTTTCAGCATCTCTAAACGCCTCTCTTGATATAGACACAACCTTCTTACCGTCTATGCTTGAAGGCACAACTATAGTTTCATCAGACCTTCCCTTTTCAGTAAGTCCTGTAATAGTAACTGCGTCTTCCTGTTCCTCCAGCTCCAGATATGTAAAAACCGGAACATTACCGTTCTTTCCACAGCCTGCTGCTCTTGTAATTATCATAATCCCCAATACGAGAAGTACGATTCCCAAAACTACTACTGCAACAACATACTTCTTGTCTATTTTCTTCTTTTTGATATTCATATAATTCTCCTCACTGCTTCGACCACATATAGCAATATGCCTGTGTTCTGGCCGCAAAACGGTTTGACTCAAGAAGCTTTCGAATTTCATCCCTTGTGTACCAACGTGCTTCTATTTCTTCCACGGTACTGGTGCTTGGAGCAAATGTGCCCTCTGCCGTACCTATAACCACTGCATTGGTTTCATTAGAAAAGCCTATGGCACTGTAACTATCATAAAGTACATCTTCCACCGCCGTCATAACAAGCCCCGTCTCTTCTCTTAATTCTCTTTCGGCCGCCTGCACCGGTGTTTCTCCCTGGTCTATAAGGCCAGCCGGAAAATTGTACACATAATCGCACACCGCCAGTCGAAACTCCTTATTCAGAAGAATCTTTTCATTGCTCGGATCTGTCATTATCATAACAACTCCATCCGTATGCTGATTCTGTATATCAGAAACTGTCTCTATGTTCTTATTCCTGCTGATAATCTCATAAACTTTTTCTTTATTATCAACAGTTCTGTACGTCAGATCATATCGACTTATAAACTTCCCCTCATAAACCTTCTTTATATTCTCAAACTTCATACCGGCCTCCCTTTGCTATTTGTGCATTCTAAAGGACTTCATATCGTAGTTTTCAAGATTCTCTCGCACGCCTCTAGCATCAGCCTCGCCTATCAGCTTATCTCTGTCCTTTTTAAACTTCATTTCCTCCTTATGCTGACTAGGACCGCCTACACAACCGCCCTCACACATCATTCCTTCTATAAAATCAGCATCAAGTCTTCCTGCTTTCAACAGAAGCAGTGCCTTCTTACACTCATCTGCTCCGGCACATTTCTCAACCTTAATAGCCGAAGTATCTGCACCTATCTCTTCCATACTCTTGATAACAGCCGCTGTTACACCACCGCCATTACCGAAGCGCTTACCATATACACTTGCCTGCTGCCCCTTGTCAACCTGTGCTTCGAATTTAACACTCTTTGCACGCATAAGAGAGCGGAATTCCCCTATGGTAAGAACATAATCAGCATTCCCCTGTATGCTCTTATCCTTAGCCTCATCTTTCTTTGCTATGCACGGCCCCACAAACACCGTAATCGCGTCAGGATTCTTTGCCTTAATAAGACGTGAAACGGCACACATAGGAGAAACTGTTGTAGATATCTGTTCTGCAAGTTCAGGATAATGTTTCTTTATCATATTGACAAATGCCGGACAACATGAGGTAGTCTTTTTCTTTCCCTCCTCATATGCCTCCAACCACTCGTCAGCCTCTGCTGCCGCTGTCATGTCGCCGCCAAGACCTACTTCTATCATATCATAAAAACCTAATTTCCTACAGGCAACTCTGATACTCTCCATAGTAATCTCAGGCCCAAACTGACCTTCCATAGCCGGTGCAAACATAGCGACTACTTTTTTCCCTGCCTTAATAGCTTTTATTACATTAACTATGTCTGTTCTTGAGCCTATAGCACCAAACGGACATCTGTGAATACATTTACCGCAGCGAATACATTTGCCGTCATCAATCACGCAGATACCGTTCTCATCCATGGTAATGGCTCCGACCGGACAAGCCTTCTTACAAGGTCTGATAAGATCCGCAATTGCATTGTACGGGCAGCTCTTTGCGCACATACCGCACTCCTTGCACTTATCCGGATCAATGTAGGCTCTGTCACGTCCCATAGTGATTGCACCGAATTTGCAGGACTGTTGACAGGCCTTTGCCATACATTTACGGCAATTATCAGTAACTATATAATGCGACAACGGACAGTCCGCACAGGCTGAATCAATAACCTGCATAATATTGTCCGAAGGTCCTCTGTTATTGTCATTAGGGCACAACCCTTCAGCAAGACGCACCCTCTGTCTGATAATCTCTCTTTCTTTATATACGCAACATCTGAAATTAGGCTTTGGGCCCGGTGCCAGTCTGTACGCAATATCATCCTTCTTCTCATCAAATGTCCCTTCGTAAGCCAGCTTTGCAGCCTCATAATTCACTTCATGCTTAATCTTTAAAATTGTTGCATCATTGGTTAACATAATTTATCTCCTTTTATCAGTATTAAACTATTCCCTTTAAAACACAGATAAAGTAATTATACTAGATGCCCATATATAAAATCAACTATTAACCTGATGTAAATTTTTGTTGAACATTTGGCACAAAAAGTATAAAATCATATTAGAAGATTGAACGTGGACAAAGGAGGGTTATATTATGAATAACTCAAATACATCCGATACCCTGGTAAAAATTATTACAATTGTACGTTATACATCCCTTATACTTATCGCGCTTGTACTTTCTTACTTTATACTTGCACAGTTTATTCTGCCTGACGAAAGAGACGAAGTAGATCCCTATACAACCATGAATGAGGGATGGACCTACATAGATGCTACCGGCAATGAAAAGACGGTTACTATAGCCGGATACGGTAATCGGGTACAAGGTGAAGTCGTAACCATAACTAACACCATACCTGACAATCTTGCAGGTATTAACGCCCTATGTTATCATGCTATGTGGCAGGATGTTAAGATATATATTAACGACGAACTGAGAGCCGAATACTCCACTGAAGATTCCAGAGCATTCGGCAATTCAAGTGCTATACGGTTCATCTTTGCCAATATCAGACCTGACGATGCAGGTAAAGAAGTACGTATTGAGACTATTACTAACACTACTTATGCCGGACATTACAGAGCTGTGTATATCGGCGATAAAATGGGAATATTTATGTTTTTATTCAACAGCTCTATTCCCAAAGCTACACTTACATTGTCTATGATTATACTGTGCCTTCTGGTAATACTTATATGTTCAATTCTTATGATATTTTACAAAAAGCATATCCCTCTTGTATATCTTGCGTTAAGTATGTTCTTTGCTGCTTTTTGGATTTTCTCAGAGATTGACTTACGACAGTTCGTATTCCGTAATGTTTCAGCATTGTCTAATATGACATTCTGGTCCTTAATGTTTATTCCGCCTCCGCTGGTATTATTCATTAACGATATACAGAATAACAGGCACAAAAAGATACATATATTTCCACTTGTGTATCAGGTAATAATAATTATTTTAATTTCAATATTACAGATATTTAACATTGCCGATTTCAGAAACACACTGTTTCTTATGCACTTTGGAATTATTGTTTCAATAATATCAATCTTTGCGTCCATACTCATTGATATT